>JAFATL010000053.1 GCA_019243975.1 Actinomycetota bacterium
ACCAACTGCTGGTCGCGCGTCCCGCACACCACCGAGATGATCGCCGCCGGCCTCGCGGCGTTCATCAGGGTGGTGCGCATGGGCCACCCCCACACGCCGATCTTCTTCGTGAGCCCGATCGTGCGTCCCGACGCCGAATCGACGCCCAACACCGTGGGCGCCACGCTGTCGCAGTTGCGCCTGGCGATGGAGCACATCGCGACGGAAAGCGGCGTGGGCGTGATCACCGGCCTCGACATCGTCACCGTCGAGCAGCTGGCCGACGGCATCCACCCCAACGACGAAGGCCACCGGGCGATCGCCCAGGAGGTCGGCCCGATCGTCGCGGGCGCCGTCACGCCCGCGAGCCCGGCATGACCGATCGCTTCCGCGTCGACGGGAAGGTGGCGGTCGTGACCGGCGCGGCCAGTGGCATCGGCCGGGCCAGCGCCGTCGCCCTCGCCAACGCCGGCGCCACCGTGGTGTGCGGCGACCTCGACGAGGCGGGCCTGCAGGAAACCGCCAACCAGATCGGTGGCGCGACCGCGACGCTGCGCACCGACGTCACGAAGGAGGCCGACGTCGCCGCCCTCGTCGCGTTGGCCCTCGACACCCACGGCCGCCTCGACGTGATGGCGAACGTGGCCGGCATCATCGTCAACAACCGCATCGTCGACACGACCGAGGAAGAGCTCGACAAGGTCCTGTCGGTCAACCTCAAAGGCGTGTTCTTCGGCTGCAAGGCGGCCCTGGCGGCGATGACGAACGGCGGCAGCATCATCAACATGGCGTCGGCCGCCATCGACACCCCGGCGCCTGGCCTTGTCAGCTACGCCATGAGCAAGGCGGCCGTGACCATGCTCACGCGCACGGCTGCACAGGAGGGTGGCAAGGCGGGCGTACGCGTCAACGCCGTCGCCCCCGGCTATGTCGTCACGCCGATGACGAAGCGCGGTGGCGAGGAGCGGGCCGCCGCCGTCGCCGAGCAGATGAAGCGCATCTCGCCGATCGGCGCCGTGGGCGAACCGGAGGACATCGCCGACTCCGTCCTCTTCCTCGCGTCGGACGCCTCCCGCTACATGACCGGCCAGATCCTGCGGCCCAACGGAGGAGCAGCGATGCCATGGTGAGCGGAGCGATCGATGTGATGGTGACCGGAGGACACGAGTGAAATGGTGATCGTCGTGCGCGACAACACCGTCACCCTCGACGAGCCCGCCGACTTCAAGGGCTTCAAGGTGGTCGTCGAGTCGGGCGACGGCAGCGGCCTGTTCTCGGTGGGCCGCCTCGCCCACCGCGACACGGCATGGATCACCGCCGAGGCCGTGCGCCGCCTGGCCGGCGACGCCGCCACGCCCGGGTGGGAAGAGGGCTTCCAGGCGATGCTCGACTACGCCAAGACCAAGGGCTGGATCGACGACGCGGGCGACATCCAGGCCCACGTCGAGTGGGCCACGGGCTGAACGACTCAGTGCGCGGCGGCTGAGTGCACGCTGCGTTCGACGGCTTCGGCCAGCGGGTTGAGGTTGCCCGACTTCAGCACCACCTCGACGTTGCGGCTCCCCATCTCCTCGCGCACGAAGGTTCCCGCTACGCCCGTGTAGGCGACGACGCCCATGGCCGGGAACGCCTCCTGCAGAGCGGCGATGCCCTCGAAGCCATTGACGTCGGGCATCAGCAGGTCCATCACCACCGCGTCGGGCAGCTTGGCCCGGGCCTCCTCGACGGCTTCTTCGCCGTTGGTGGCCAGGCCCACCACCTCGAAGCCGGGGCGCATGGAGAACTGCGCGTCGAGCAGCGCCAGCACGTCGGGCTCGTCGTCGGCGATGACGATGCGCAGGTCGGGCCGGTAGCCCTGGCCGCTCATGCCGCCGGCAGCTCGAGGTGCGTGACGAGGCCGCCGCCCGGCCGCGCCTCGACCCACAGGCGGCCGCCTTCGTGGTCGGCGAGGACGCGCGCGACCGTGAGCCCCAGCCCGAGACCGGGCGAACTGGTGACGGCGCGCTCGCCGCGCCAGAACGGCTCGAGCGCCAGGCGCACGTCTTCGTCGGGCAGCACCGGTCCGGGGGAGTCGAACGCGGTCTGCACGCGTCCACCGCGGGTCGCGATCGACACGGTCAACGGCCGCTTCCCGTACGCGCGAGCGTTGTCGAGCACGGCACCGATGATCCGCGAGATCGAACTCGTGCGCGCACGCGCCGCGCCGGCGCCGTCGATCGACAACCCATCGCGCTCGGGCCAACCGAGCACGACGTGACCGACGAGATCGACGCGCGACGCGTCGCCGACGGGAAGCGCCGGCCACACCGCAGTGGCGGTGAGCAAGTCGTCGACGAGGCCTTCGAGTCGACGCGCGTTGCGCACCAACGCGTCGGCCAGCTCAGGTCGCTCGGCGGGATCGACGCCGGCCGCGAAGACCTCCGACAATCCGCGCACAGTCGATGCTGGCGTGCGCAGTTCGTGCCCGATCACGTTCAATGCACGTTGCTCGAGCCACTCCCGGTCACCGTTCTTCACGGGCGCCACTTCCCCTCCTGAAGCCGTGGCTCATGGTAGAGCGGCGCGACGCGCAGCGCGATGGGTTCGCGGCGCGAGTCAGACGTTCGGAAACATCGTGTCCAGAAGGGACAGAAGGGATTGCAAGTCGTCTTTCGCCACGGCGCGCAGACCGGCGGCCTGCGCCTCTTGCTCGACCTCGGAGGTGAGGAACGCGGTGTACAACACGATCGGTTCGGTGAACCCCAGCTCTCGCAAGCGCTTGGCCGTCTCCGCGCCGGTCAGGCCCGGCATGCGGTGGTCGAGCACGACGATGTCGAGGCCGCCCTGCGCGCAGCGGGCGATCGCTTCTTCGCCGGTCTCCGCCTCTTCGACGTTCCACCCGCGGGCGCGAAGGACCGTCCGCAGCATGATGCGGATGTCAGCTTCGTCATCGGTTACGAGCACGGCGCCCATGCGCATCAATCCCTAGCCCCGCCGCTACGGACACTCAAGACTACTGACCCGGGACGATCTGCCGGATAATGGGACGCCCATGACGTCCGACGAACGCCCGGAGCGCGATTCGGCCCAGCTGGTCCAACACCTCGCCAACGCGGTCGCCGCCTCCGACGACGCCATCTTCACCCAGGATGCCGACGGCACGATCACCACGTGGAACCGCGCCGCGGCCCGTCTGTACGGGTGGGACGAGGGCGACATCATCGGCCGGCCCCATGCCGAGCTGGTGCCTCCGCACCGGCGGGACGAGCTGGCGTCGCTCGTGCAGCGGGCCCTGGCCGGCGAGCAAATCGAACGCTTTCCCGGCGAGTTGCAGCGCCGCGACGGCCTTCGCATGCCCAGCGTGATCACCATCGTGCCCCTGGGCGGCGGCGGGACTGCGGGGGCCGTGTCGGTCATCGTGAGGGACGTCAGCGAGCAGGTGGAGACCCAGGCGACGCTCGCCGAGAGCATGGAGCGCCTGGAGGAGATGCAGGCCTTGGCCCACGTCGGGCTGTGGCTCTGGGACGCCGGCTCGGGCGACCTGCAGATGACGCCAGAGCTGTACCGCATCCATGGGGTCACTCCCCTCGCCTTCGAAGGCACGCTCGACTCCTACCTTGAGTTGGTGCACGTCGACGACCGGGCCAAGGTGGCCGAGGCCTTGCAGCACGCCCTCGTGACAGGGGAACGCTACGAGCGGGAGTACTCGATCGACCGTCCCGACGGCGAGGTGCGATGGGTCAACTCGCGCGCCGATGTCGTGCGCGACTCGGCCGGCGACGTCCTCGGAATGCGCGGCATCGCCGAGGACGTCACCGAGCGGCGCATGGTTGAGGACACGCTGCGCGCCGCCTACGAGCGTGAGCGGCTCGGTGCCGAGCAGTTGCGCGAGGCCGACCGGCTCAAGGACGAGTTCCTTTCGATCGTGTCGCACGAACTGCGTACGCCACTCGCGTCGATTCTCGGCATGACGTACGCGTTGGGTGACGAGCGTCGACCCCTCGAGGAGGAGCTGCAGAAGGACCTGCTGCAACGCATCACACGCAACGCCGACGAGATGCGGCGCATGATCGAGCGGCTGCTGGAT
>JAFATL010000068.1 GCA_019243975.1 Actinomycetota bacterium
CGGTCGCAACTTCTACCGGGCCGCCAAGAAGGCCGGGGCCGACGTCGACCTGGTCGCCGTCAACGACCTGACGTCGCCCGAGATCAACGCCCACCTCCTCAAGTACGACTCGACCCACGGCAAGCTCGACGAGGAGGTGAAGGTCACGGGCGACGGCATCTCCGTCGGCGGCGACTCCTTCAAGGTGTTCGCCGAGCGCGACCCCAAGAACCTGCCGTGGGGCGACCTGGGTGTCGACGTCGTCGTCGAGTCGACCGGCATCTTCACCGAGCGCGACAAGGCAGCCGCCCACATCGATGCCGGCGCTCCCCGCGTGATCATCTCCGCCCCGGCCACGGGTGCCGACGCCACGTTCGTGGTCGGTGTCAACGACGACTCGTTCGACCCGGCGGCCCACACCATCGTGTCCAACGCCTCGTGCACCACCAACTGCTTCGTGCCGATGATCAAGGTGCTCGACGACGCGTTCGGCGTCGAGAAGGGCCTGATGACGACGGTCCACGCCTACACCAACGACCAGAACCTGCTCGACCTGGTGCACAAGGACCTGCGCCGGGCCCGGGCCGCCGCCGTCAACATCGTGCCCGCCTCCACGGGCGCCGCTCGGGCCACCGGGCTGGTGCTGCAGTCGATGCAGGGCAAGCTCGACGGCACCGCCCTGCGCGTGCCGGTGCAGGACGGGTCGATCACCGACTTCGTCGGCATCCTCAGCCGTGACGTGACGGTTGAAGAGGTCAATGACGCGTACCGCGCCGCCGCCGGCTCCGGCCCGCTGGCCAAGGTGCTCGAGTACTCCGAAGACCCGATCGTGTCGTCCGACATCGTCGGCTCGGCAGCGTCGTGCACGTTCGACTCGCCCCTCACCATGGCCATGGGCAACCTGGTCAAGGTGCTGGGCTGGTACGACAACGAGTGGGGCTACAGCAACCGCCTCGTCGACCTCGCCATCATCGTCGGCAAGGCCAACCAGAAGTAAGTAGTGCCGCTCCCGCAGCTGGAGGACCTGCCTGACCCTTCCGGGCGGCGGGTCCTGGTTCGAGCCGACTTCAACGTCCCCATCAAGGACGGGGTCATCGAGGACGACCTGCGCATCCGCGCCGCCCTGCCCACGATCCAGTGGCTGCAGGAGAAGGGCGCGCACGTCACCACGTGCAGCCACCTCGGCCGGCCCAAGGGCAAGGCCGACCCGAAGTACTCGATGGACCCCGTGCGGGCCCGGCTGGCCGAGCTGGCACCGGGTGTCGACCTGCTCGAGAACCTGCGCTTCGACCCGGGTGAGGAAGGCAACGACCCCGCGTTCGTCCAGAAGCTGATCGAGGGGCAGGATCTCTACGTCGACGACGCCTTCGGCGCGGCCCACCGCGCCCACGCATCGATCGTGGGGCCGCCCCAGTTCCTGCCCAGCGCCGCGGGCCGCCTGCTGGCGCGCGAGGTCGAGGTGCTGAGTGGGTTGCTCGAATCACCGAAGCGCCCCTTCGTCACCGTGCTCGGCGGCGCCAAGGTGAGCGACAAGCTCGGTGTGATCCGGGCCCTCCTCACCAAGGCCGACACCCTGCTGGTCGGCGGCGGCATGTGCTTCACGTTCTTCGTGGCCATGGGCCACCGCGTCGGCGACTCGCTGCTCGAGGCCGACATGGTCGACACGTGCAAGCAGCTGCTCGCCGACGCGGGCGACCGCATCGTGTTGCCGAGCGACGTGGTCGCCATGGGCCCAGGCGACGAGGTGCGCCAGCTCGGGCGCAGCATCCCCGACGGGTGGAAGGGCCTCGACGTCGGGCCGGGTACGGCCGCCGACTTCACCGACCGCGTCGAAGAGGCGCGCACGGTGCTGTGGAACGGGCCCATGGGCGTGTTCGAAGACGACCGCTTCGCATCGGGCACCCGCGCGGTGGCCGAGGCGGTCGCCAACTGCCGCGGCTTCACCGTCGTCGGGGGCGGCGACAGCGCCAGCGCCCTGGCCAAGTTCGGCCTCGACGACGAGGTCGACCACCTCTCCACCGGCGGGGGCGCGTCACTCGAGTTCATCGAGTACGGCGACCTCCCCGGCCTGGAGGCACTCAGAAAGGGAACGCGTGGCTGAGCGCAAGCCGCTGATCTCCGGCAACTGGAAGATGCACCACACCCACCTGGAGGCGATCCGGGTGGTGCAGAAGCTGTCGTACGCGCTGAAGGACACCGACTACGAGGCGGCCGACGTCTCCGTCCACCCCGCCTTCACCGCTCTGCGCGCCATCCAGACGCTCATCGACGCCGACCGGCTGTCGATCATCCTGGGCGCCCAGCACTGCCACTGGGAGCCGAAGGGCGCGTTCACGGGCGAGGTCAGCCCGACGATGCTCGCCGCCCTGCAGGTCACCTACGTCATTGCGGGCCACTCCGAGCGGCGCGAGCTGTTCGGCGAGACCGACGAGGTGGTGAACCTGAAGGTGAAGGCCATCCTCGCCAACGGGATGACGCCGATCATGTGCGTGGGGGAGACGCTCGACGAGCGGGAGGCAGGCGACACCGACGCCAAGGTGAGCGGCCAGGTGAAGGCCGGGTTAGAGGGGCTCACGGCCGAGCAGGTCGGCGGCATGGTGGTCGCCTACGAGCCCATCTGGGCCATCGGCACGGGGCGCAACGCAACCCCTGATGACGCCCAGGCCACCATCGCCAGCATTCGCGGCGCGGTCGCCAACGTCGCCGGTGCCGATGCCGCCGCGACCGTGCGGATCCAGTACGGCGGGTCGGTCAAGCCGGCCAACGCGGCCGAGATCCTGGCCCAACCCGACATCGACGGGGCCCTCGTGGGCGGCGCCAGCCTCGATCCCGACGAATTCGCGCCCATAGTGCAGGCTGCACCGCGCCGAGGGTGAAGCGTGTTAGCTTCTCCGACCGGTTGGAAATGAACACATTTGAGGCCCCGTGCTGACAGCCGTCATCGTCGTCGTTCACGTGATCGTGTCTGTGGCACTGATCGCGTTGATCCTGCTGCACAGCGGCAGAGGTGGTGGGCTGTCCGACATGTTCGGGGGAAGCATCGGCGCGGCCGCAGCTGGGTCGACCGTCGTCGAGCGCAACCTCGACCGGATCACAGTGGCGGCGGCCATCGTGTTCTCCTTCACCACCATCATTTTGGCGATCCGCCTGCAGTAACCAATCGGCGAACATCCCCGGACCAAGGAGGTCCTGTCAGGTGTCACGCAAGCAGCCCGTCATCTGGGTTCTCGCTGTCGCGCTCTCCATGGCAATGGTGGCGGGCGCGTGCGGGAAGAGCAGCAAGAAGACCAGCTCCGGCTCGACCGAGAAGGCCACCGAAGGTGGCGACCTCGTCTTCGCAGCCGAGCAGGAGCCCGACTGCATGGACTGGATCGCCAGCTGCTCGGGCGCAGCGTGGGGCGTCTACACGGTCCAGACCAACACCATGCCGCGCGTGTTCGACTTCACGTCCGACTCGAAGTACAAGCCGAGCGTGCTGATGGCGTCGGCGCCCGAGCTCACCACCACACCGAGCCAGAAGGTGACCTACAAGATCAACCCGAAGGCAGTGTGGGACGACGGGCAGCCCATCACGTCCCACGACTTCAAGTACACGTGGGATCAGATCGCCAACGGTAAGGACATCTACGACAAGACCGGCTACGAGCTGATCACCGGCGTCGACGACTCCGACCCGCACACTGCGGTCGTGTCGTTCAAGCAGAACTACCCCGACTGGCGCGACCTGTTCGGCGGGTTCTACGGCGTGTTCCCGAGCCACCTGCTCGAGGGCAAGGACCGCGACGCGTTGATGAAGGACGGCTACCAGTTCTCCGGTGGCCCGTGGAAGCTCGACCACTGGACCAAGGGCCAGGAGACGAAGCTCGTCCCCAACCCGAAGTTCTGGGGCCAGAAGCCGCACCTGGCGAGCATCACCTTCAAGCTGCAGGCCGACACCGCGGCCGAGCAGGCCGCGTACGAGTCGGGCCAGGTCTCGATGACCTACCCGCAGGCGCAGCCCGGCCAGGAGAAGCTGAAGGGCCTGCCCAACACCAGCTTCACGGCCATCTCGGGTCTGTCGTACGAGGGCCTGTGGTTCAACGCCTCGAAGGCGCCGCTCACCAGCCTCAAGTTCCGTCAGGCGCTGGCCTACGCCACCGACCGTGACGCGATCGTGAAGCAGCTGTTCGCACCGGTGCAGCCCGACATCAAGCGCATCGACAGCTTCTTCACCCCGGCGTTCGGCGACGCGTACACGACCGACTTCGCGCAGTACTCGCCGGTCAACCAGAGCAAGGTCGACGAGCTCATGACGGCCGACGGCTGGAAGAAGGGTGCCGACGGCATCTGGGCCAAGGGCGCGCAGAAGGCCAACGTCGAGCTGAAGACCACCACCGGCAACAAGCGCCGTGAGCTCACTGCGCAGATCCTGCAGAGCCAGTGGAAGACGGCCGGCTTCAACATGACGCTCACCGAAGAGAAGTCGAGCGTCTTGTTCGGGCAGGACGCGCCCAAGGGCAACTTCCAGGTGGCGCTCTACGCCCAGACGCCGAGCTCCAACGACCCGGGCCAGTGCCTGCTGTGGTGCAGCAAGAACATCCCGGGCCCGGCCAACAACAACAGCGGCCAGAACTGGACGCGGGTCACCGCCGCCTCGGCGGCCCCGGGCGGCATCCAGGCCATGGACACGCCGTGGACGGCGGCCGACCAGGAGCTCGACGTCGCCAAGCGGCTCGATGCCGTGAAGGCCGGCGCCAAGGCCGTCGCCGACAACATCCCGGGTCTGCCGATCGACCCGTTCCCGGACATCATCGTCTACAACACCGCGAAGATCGGCGGTCCGGTCACCCACAACTTCGCCTTCGGGCCGTGGGTGAACGCCAACCTCTGGTTCCTCAAGAAGTAGCCATCACCGGCCTGGCGCGTCCAGGGGACGCGCCAGGCCCGGTGGTACCGTGAGGTCACCTTGCTGACGTTCGTCGCCCGCCGGATCGCTTACTCCGTGCCGGTGGTGCTGGTCGCGTCTCTGCTGGTTTTCGTGTTCGTGTACAACACGACCGATCCGCTGGCGCGTTACCGCGCGTCGCGCGACCCGACCGTGATCACCCAGCAGGGTCTGCGAGCGGGGCTGCTGGAGAAGCCGTGCACGGTGGTCGGGCACTCCGCCGGTGGCAACGAGATCCTCAAATGCCACAAGCGGAACGTGTTCAAGCAATACGGCAGCTGGCTCTCGAAGTTCGTGCGGGGCGACATGGGCACGAGCTTCGTGACCGGTCACCGGGTGAGCACCGACCTGCGCAACGCCCTGTGGAACACCCTGCAGCTCATCGTGTGGGGCGTGCTCTTGTCCGCCCTCCTCGCCATCGCCATCGGCGTGTACAGCGCGGTGCGCCAGTACTCGATCCTCGACTACACGTTCACCGGGCTCTCGTTCGTGGGGTTGTCGATGCCGCCCTTCTGGTTCGGGCTCATCGCCATCCAGTTCTTCTCCATCGACCTCAAGAACTGGTTCAACCTCAAAGAGCCGATCTTCTTCTCCATCGGGCTGCACAGCTCGCAGGGGGCGGGCTTCATCGACTTCGGGCGCCACCTGTTCCTGCCCGTCATCACCCTGACCGTGCAGATCATCGCCGAGTGGAGCCGGTACCAGCGGTCCTCGATGCTCGACGTGATGTCGTCCGACTACATCCGCACGGCGCGGGCCAAGGGGTTGGGCCGGCGCCAGGTCGTGTTCAAGCACGGCCTGCGCAACGCCCTGATCCCGCTCGTCACCGTGATGGCGATCGACATCGGCGCCTTGTTCGGCGGCCTCCTCGTCACCGAGCAGATCTTCTCGTGGCCCGGCATGGGCAAGCTGTTCCTCGACGCTCTGCTCAACGGCGACACCAACGTGCTGCTGCCGTGGCTCATGGTCACGGCGCTGTTCATCATTCTGTTCAACCTGCTGGCCGACGTGCTCTACGGCCTGCTCGACCCCCGGATCCGGCTGGCGTGAGAACGGGCGACGAGGTCGAGCGCGAGGCAACCGACGCCGTCAGCGCGTTGCCGGGGATGATGCCGATGGAGGGCTCCGGCGAGGCGCTGGCGCCCGAGGTCGGAGACGCGCCGGCCCGTTCGCAGTGGCAGTTGTTCCGGCGCCGGTTCTTCCGTCACAAGCTCGCCCTGATCTCCCTCGGCGCCCTGCTCGCGCTGTACCTGCTGGCCGCCTTTGCGCCGCACATCGCGCCGTACCCGCTCAACCCCCGCCCGCTGCCGTTGGCCCAGGCCAACCACGGCCCATCGCTGCACCACTGGTTCGGCACCGACGAGCTCGGCCGCGACCAGCTGACGCGCATCATGTACGCCGGGCGCATCTCGCTGTTGGTCGGCCTGCTGGTGGCCGTCTTCTCGACGTTGATCGGCGTGACGGTGGGGGCGCTGTCGGGCTACTTCGGCGGCTGGGTCGACCAGATCCTCATGCGCATCACCGACCTGTTCCTGATCGTGCCCGGCCTCGCCATCCTGGCCATGGCCCAGAAGGGCCTGTCCAACAAGGCGCTGCCGCTCGTCGGCAAGCTCAGCTCCACCGCGTTGATCATCGGCATCGTCACGTTCCTGTTCTGGCAGACGGTGGCGCGCGTCGTGCGCGGTCTGTTCCTGTCGTTGCGCGAGAAGGAGTACGTCGACGCCGCGCGCGCGTCAGGTGCGTCGAACCGGCGCATCATCATCCGCCACATCCTCCCGAACATCATCGGTCCGATCGCGGTCAACACCACGCTGGTCGTCGGTTACGCGATCGTGCTCGAGTCGACCTTGTCGTTCCTGGGCTTCGGCATCCAGCCGCCCCAGGTGTCGCTGGGCACCATGCTCAATCAGTCCGAGTCCGCCGTGGGCACCCCCCAGGCGTACCTGATCTACTTCCCGGGCCTCGTCCTGCTGATCACCGTGCTCGCGGTGAACTTCTTGGGCGACGGACTTCGAGACGCCTTTGACCCCCAATCCAAACACTGACCTCGATCCGATCCGCGATCCGTTCGTCCCGCGCCACAAGCAGCGGGCGCCTCTGGCCGCGGGCAAGCCCGTGCTCGCCGTCGACGACCTGCACGTGCGCTTCAAGACCGACGACGGCATCGTCAAAGCGGTCGACGGCGTGTCGTTCGAGGTCTACCCGAACGAGGTCGTGGGCATCGTGGGGGAGTCGGGGTCGGGGAAGAGCGTCACCTCGCTGGCCATCCTCGGCCTGCTGCCGTCGAGCGCCGAGATCAAAGGCGGCATCGAGTACCGGTCCAAGAACCTGGTCGACCTGCACGAGCGCGAGCTGCAGAAGCTGCGGGGCAACGACCTGGCCATGGTGTTCCAGGACGCCCTGGCCGCCCTCAACCCGGTGTTCACGGTGGGATCGCAGATCGCCGAGGCAGTGGCGGTGCACCAGCCGGAGATGTCGAAGGACGATCGCCGCGCCCGCGCCGTCGAGCTGCTCGACATCGTCGGCATCCCCAACCCCTCGGCCCGGGCCGACCAGTACCCGCACGAGTACTCGGGCGGTATGCGCCAGCGGGCCATGATCGCCATGGCGTTGGCCAACGACCCCGACGTGCTCATCGCCGACGAGCCGACCACTGCTCTCGACGTCACCATCCAGGCCCAGGTGCTCGAGGTGCTCGAGCTGGTGCAGGCCCGCACCAACTCGGCGATCATCCTCATCACCCACGACCTCGGCGTCGTGGCGGGCATGGCCGACCGGGTCATCGTCATGTACGCGGGACAGGCGGTGGAGACCGGGACCGTCGACCAGATCTTCTACGAGCCGCGGCACCCGTACACGATCGGGTTGCTGGCGTCGCTGCCTCGTCTCGACACCGACTCCACCGACATGCCGCTGTACCGCATCAAGGGCCAGCCGCCGTCGCTGATCAACGTCCCCAGTGGGTGCCCGTTCCATCCGCGGTGCGAGTTCGCGCGCATCCCGTCGCCGTGCGCGACCGAGCGGCCGTGGCTCGAGCGCCTGTCCGACCTCCACCACGCCGCCGCGTGTCACTTCAAAGACGAGATGGCCAACGTTTCTCCCGACGACATGCGGGCGCGCGGGTCATGACGGACGCGACCACGACCGCCACGCCGACCGCGGCCAACCCACAAGCGGGCGGCGCCATGCCCCCGGTCAAGGGGGAGCCCATCCTCGAGGTGCGCGATCTCGTGAAGACGTTCCCGGTGCGCACCGGGCTGCTGCGTCGGGTGACCAGCGAGGTCCATGCCGTGTCGGGCGTGTCGTTCAACGTGGGGGCGGGTGAGACCCTCGGCCTCGTGGGCGAGTCGGGGTGCGGGAAGTCGACCACGGCCCGCATGGTCATCCGCCTGCTCAAGCCGACGTCGGGCACCATTCGCATCAAGGGCCGCGATGTGCTCACGGCGTCCGGTGGCGACCTGCGGTCCTTGCGCCAGCACATGCAGATCGTGTTCCAGGACCCGTACTCGGCC
>JAFATL010000105.1 GCA_019243975.1 Actinomycetota bacterium
GGCGCCCAGTACATCCTCGACTCCGGGAAGGTCGCCCGTGAAGTGTGAGGTCGTGGCGATCGGCACCGAGCTCCTGCTCGGCCAGATCGTCGACACCAACTCGTCGTGGATGGGGGAGCAGCTGGCGCTCGCCGGCATCGACTCGCACTTCCAGACCAAGGTCGGTGACAACCGGGAGCGCATGGTGCTGGCGCTGCGCACCGCGCTGGCGCGCAGCGACGCCGTCATCGTGTGCGGCGGCCTGGGCCCGACGCAGGACGACATCACGCGTGAGGCCATCGCCGAGGTGATGAACGTCTCGCTGGTCCGCGACGAGGCCATCGTCGAGAAGATCGCGGCCATGTTCGCATCGCGCGGTCGGCAGATGGCCGAGAACAACGCCCGCCAGGCCGACGTGCCCGCCGGCGCGTCCGTGATCGAGCAGGTGCGCGGCACCGCGCCCGGCCTCATCTGTCCTGTGGGGCACAAGGTCATCTACGCGGTGCCGGGCGTGCCGCATGAGATGCGCGAGATGGTCGAGCGCGCCGTACTGCCCGACCTGCAGGTGCGTGCGGGCACGACGGCCACGATTCTCAGCCGCACGTTGCGCACGTGGGGTCTGGCCGAGTCAGCGTTGGCCGAGAAGCTCGGCCCGCGGCTCGAGGAGCTCGACCAGATGGAGAGCGGCCCGACCATCGCGTTCCTCGCCAGCGGCATCGAGGGCATCAAGGTGCGCATCACCGTGAAGGACGCCGATGCCGAGTCGGCCAAGGCGGTGCTCAGCGCCGAAGAGGCGACGGTGCGCGCCATCCTCGGCGACATCGTCTTCGGCGTCGACGACGAGACGATGGAAGACACCGTGGGCGCGATGCTCAAGGCGCGCAGCCTCACCCTCGGGTTGGCCGAGTCGATGACGGGCGGCCTGGTCGCATCGCGGCTTACCAACGTGGTGGGCGCGTCCGACTGGTTCCGCGGCTCGGTCGTGTCCTACGCCAGCGAGGTGAAGTTCGACCTGCTCGACGTGCCCGAAGGGCCGGTCGTGTCGGCCGAGGCGGCCAAAGCCATGGCCGAGGGGGCCCGCAAGGCACTCGGCGCCGACGTGGGCCTTGCCGTCACCGGCGTCGCCGGCCCCGCCGAGCAGGACGGCCAACCCGTCGGCACGGTGTTCTTCGGCATCGCGATGGGCGACACGCCCGCCGACTCGTCGGAGGTCCACCTGCCCGGCGACCGCATCCTCGTCCGCCAGTTCGCCGCCATCTCCCTCCTCGACCTGCTCCGCCACAAACTGCTTCAGCAGTAGCTCGATGCGACTTTTCGTCGCCGTGTGGCCATCGACGGAAGTGCTCGATGCGATCGCCGAGTTCGAGCGGCCCGAGGTGAAGGGGTTGCGGTGGACGACGCCCGACCAGTGGCACGTGACGATGCGGTTCCTGGGGGAGTGCGACGTCGACGAGGTGGTGCCCGCGTTCCGTGCGATCTCGGCGCCTGCGGCCGGGGTGACAGTGGGCCCGACCACCGGGCGGTTCGGCCGGCGCATCCTGCACGTGCCGACGGAGGGGTTGTTGTCACTGGCCACCGCTACCGTGGCGGCCACGGCCGGCGTTGGGGAGCCTCCCGACCCTCGGCCCTTCGCCGGACACCTCACGCTGGCTCGCAGCCGGCGAGGTGACACCGACCTCCGACCGTTCACGGGCCTGCCCCTGGCGGGGCAGTGGACCGCAAACGAGGTGACGCTCGTCGCCAGCCACCTCGGTCCCGGCGGGGCCCGCTACGAGATCGTCGAATCCCTTCCCCTGGGTCATTGAACCGAACGGGTGTTCGAATTACACTCGTGTCATTGTCACACCCCATCCGTAGGGTGGACCTCGTCAAGGACAAACGAGAAAGAGGGGAGTCCCCCGATGGGAGACGCAGACCGCCAGAAGGCACTCGACGTGACGCTCGGTCAGATCGAGAAGCAGTTCGGCAAGGGGTCCGTCATGAAGATGGGCGAGACCACGCACATGGCCATCGAGTCGATCCCCACCGGGGCTCTGTCGCTCGACCTGGCCCTCGGCATCGGGGGCCTGCCCCGGGGCCGCGTGGTGGAGATCTACGGGCCGGAGTCGTCGGGTAAGTCCACGCTGGCGATGCACGTCGTCGCCGAGGCGCAGCGCAACGGCGGCATCTGCGCCTACGTCGACGCCGAGCACGCCATGGACCCCATCTACGCCGGTTCCATCGGCGTCAACGTCGACGAGCTGCTGATCTCGCAGCCCGACACGGGTGAGCAGGCGCTCGAGATCGCCGACATGCTCATCCGCTCCGGTGCCATCGACGTGCTCGTCATCGACTCCGTCGCCGCGTTGACGCCGCGAGCCGAGATCGAGGGTGAGATGGGCGACAGCCACGTCGGCCTGCAGGCCCGCCTCATGTCGCAGGCCCTGCGCAAGCTCACCGGCACGCTGTCCCGCACCAACACCATCTGCATCTTCATCAACCAGCTGCGGGAGAAGATCGGCGTGATGTTCGGCTCGCCGGAGACGACGCCGGGCGGGCGGGCGCTGAAGTTCTACTCGTCGGTGCGCCTCGACATCCGCCGCATCGAGTCCATCAAGGACGGCGTCGAGGTGGTCGGCAACCGCACCCGGGTGAAGGTGGTCAAGAACAAGACGGCCCCGCCCTTCCGGCAGGCCGAGTTCGACATCATGTACGGCAAGGGCATCAGCCGCGAGGGCTCGGTCATCGACGTCGGCGTCGACATGGGCATCGTGAAGAAGTCGGGTGCCTGGTACACGTACGAGGGCGAGCAGCTCGGTCAGGGCAAGGAGAACGCGAAGCAGTTCCTGATCGACAACCCCGAACTGATGGTCACCATCTACGCCCGCATCTGCGAGGCGGCGGGCATCGGCCCGAGCGACGAGTCGGCCGACGTGCCCCTGGGCGAGGGCGTCGGCGACGACGACCCGATCAGCATCGACGACTGAGCACGACCCTGGCGTGAGCGGGGGCGGCGGCGCTTCACCCCCTAGCGGTGCCGCCGCCCACGCTCCGTGAACATCTCCGACAAATCGCCCGGACAGGCAGGAACCGCCTGGTTTGTCGTCGAACCACTGCCTCGATGGGCCCGGAGGGGCCTCGAGAATGCGGGGCACGGTGGAAACGCTGAAGGTCTCCAGCAAATCGAATCCCAACTCAGTGGCGGGGGCGATGGCAGGAGTGGTGCGCCAGTCGGGGGCAGTGGGCGTGCAGGTCGTGGGCGCCGGCGCCCTCAACCAGGCCATCAAGGCCGTCGCCATTGCCCGTGGCTACGTCGCGCCGTCCGGCATCGACCTGATCTGTGTCCCGACGTTCGCCGACATCGAGATCGACGGGCAGGGGCGCACGGCAATCCACCTGTTGGTGGAGGGTCGGGAGCGGACCAAGCCGGTCGACCTGCGGGCCGACCTGGGCGAGGGCCTGCACCACGCCATGAGCTCCTGAGGCGACCCCTAATCTTGGCGGCGTGAGCCGCACCTATTTCATCCGCACCTTCGGGTGCCAGATGAACGAGCACGACTCCGAGCGCCTGGCGGGCATGCTCGAGGCCGACGGCCTGGCCGCCGCGCCCGACGCGGCGTCGGCCGACGTCGTCGTGCTCAACACGTGCTGCATCCGGGAGAACGCCGACAACAAGCTCTACGGCAACCTCGGCCACCTCAAGGCGCTCAAGGACCAGCGCCCCGACATGCAGATCGTCGTCGGGGGATGCCTGGCGCAGAAGGACCGCGACCTCATCCGGGAGCGGGCACCCCAGGTCGACGTGGTGTTCGGCACCCACAACCTGGGGCGAGCCACCGACCTCATCGAGCGGGCCCGCACCGACGGGCCCATCACTGAGATCCTCGACGAGTACGACGCCGACGCCGGCTTCGCCGCTGGCCTGGCCGTGCGCCACGACCTGCCCCACAGCGCGTGGGTCACCATCCAGGTCGGCTGCGACAACAGCTGCGCGTTCTGCATCGTGCCTGCGGTGCGGGGCAAGGAGATCAGCCGCCCCCTCGACGAGATCGTGGCCGAGCTCGAGGCACTCGCGGCGGCCGGCGTCACCGAGGTCACCCTGCTCGGCCAGAACGTGAACAGTTACGGCCGCGACCTCACCCGCCGCCGGCCGCTGTTCGCCGAGCTGCTGCGGGCGGCCGGCGACGTCGACGGCATTCGCCGCATCCGGTACACGAGCCCGCACCCTAAGGATCTGCGCCCCGACACGATCGCGGCCATGGCCGAGGTGCCCATCGTCTGTGAGCACCTGCACCTGCCGCTACAGGCCGGCAGCGACCGCATCCTCGCAGCAATGC
>JAFATL010000141.1 GCA_019243975.1 Actinomycetota bacterium
CCTCAGCCAGGTGCACGTGTGGAACCAGCAGTTCGTGTCCACCAGCGCCGAAGGCCGCCGCTACGAGGCGATCGCGGCCGAGATCGACCGCGCCATGCGGTTCATGAAGGCGTGCGGCATCGACCTGGAGAAGGAGGCCCACCTCCACCAGGTCGACTTCTACACATCGCACGAGGCGCTCCTGCTTGGCTACGAGGAGGCCCTCACCCGGCGCGACTCGCTCACCGGCGACTGGTACGACTGCTCGGCCCACCTGGTGTGGATCGGCGAGCGCACCCGCCAGCTCGACGGCGCCCACGTGGAGTTCATGGCCGGCATCAAGAACCCGATTGCCGTGAAGCTGGGCCCCACCACCACGCCCGAAGAGGCCCTCGCCCTGTGCGAGCGGCTCAACCCCGAGAGCAAGCCGGGCCGGCTCACCCTCGTCACCCGCATGGGCGCGGGCACGGTCGCCGACAAGCTGCCCCCGATCGTGTCGGCCGTCGAGAGCGCCGGGCACCCGGTGACCTGGGTGTGTGACCCGATGCACGGCAACACCTTCACCAGCCCGAGCGGCATCAAGACCCGCCGCTTCGACGACGTGTTGGCCGAGATCAGCGCCTTCTTTTCCGTCCACCGGTCCCTGGGGACCTGGCCGGGCGGCATGCACATCGAGCTGACCGGCGACGACGTGACCGAGTGCCTGGGGGGCGCCGAGGAGGTCCTGGAGGACCACCTCCGGACCCGCTACGAGACCACCTGTGACCCCCGCCTCAACGCCCGCCAGTCCCTTGACCTGGCCTTTCGCGTGGCGGAACTGCTCCGGGCGTAGTCCCACCAGGTATTCCCCGGGCCGGGGAAGAAACCAATAGCCGGAAAAGTTGATCAGATTCGTCGGCTTTGGTAAACCCGTATGGCTCGGCAGTTGCGCGAGGAGGTCGCCGTGGCCCTGACATCACCCATCGGGACGCGGGAGATCGATCCCGCCGCCCTGGCGGACATCGAGAAGTTCGAGCGCCTCCTCGCCGGGTACCTCGCGGGCGAGATCAACGAGGACAGCTTCCGCGTCTTCCGCCTCAACAACGGCATCTACGGCCAGCGCCAGCAGGGCCACAACCAGATGGTGCGGGTGAAGGTCCCCTACGGCCACATCGAGCCCGACCAGCTGGAGATGCTCGCCCACATCGCCGACACCTACAGCCGGGGCTGGGGCCACATCACCACCCGCCAGAACTTCCAGTTCCACTTCGTGCAGCTCGAGAAGGTCCCCGAAGTGATGCGGCTGCTCGCGTCCGTCGGGCTCAACACCCGAGAGGCGTGCGGCGACACGGTGCGCAACGTGATGGCGTGCCACCTCTCCGGTGCGTGCCCCTTCGAGGTGTTCGACGTGTCGCCGTGGGCGGAGGCGGCGTACCGCCACTTCCTGCGCCACGCCTACGCGCAGCGCCTGCCCCGCAAGTTCAAGATCAACTTCTCCGGCTGCGCCACCGACTGCGGCCAGGCCATGTTCAACGACGTCGGCGTCGTCGCCGTCAACCGTCCCAAGGAGGACGGCACCGTCGAGCAGTGCTTCCGCGTGTTCATCGCCGGTGGCCTGGGTGCCAACCCGCATCCCGCCATCGCGCTGGAGGAGTACACGGCCAAGGAAGACCTGCTGGCCACGGCGGAGGCGATCCTGCGCACGTTCGACCACTACGGCAACCGCGACAACAAGCTGCGCGCCCGCCAGAAGTGGCTGGTCGACACCATGGGTGCAGAAGAGCTGCGCCAGCGCATCCTCAAGGAGCGCAAGTTCCTGATGGCGTCGGTCACGTGGGCGCAGGGCATCCCCCAGATCGTGCAGGAGCGCGGCGACGCGCCGGCCGGCATCAACACCGCCATCACGCCCACGCCCGTGGGCCAGGACACCGGCACCAACATCAAGCTCACCCGCCTCGGTGCGTACAACCGGTGGGAAGACGCCAACGTCGTGCGCGGCGTCGCCAAGGGCACGGTGTCGTGCTACGCCTTCGCCCGCCTGGGCGACATCACCTCGGCCCAGTTCCGCGGCCTGGCCGCCATCCAGCGCGACCTCGGTCTCGACGTGCGGGTGACCAACCGGCAGAACGTGGTGTTCCGCAACCTCACCGAGGAAGAGCTGCCCGAGATGTTCAAGCGGCTCGACGCCATCGGAATGGCCGAGCCGGGCGCCGAGCTGGCCCGTGACGTCGTGGCCTGCCCGGGCGCCGACACGTGCAACCTGGCCGTCACCCAGAGCCGGGGCCTGGCCGACGACATCGGCAAGGCGCTCGAGGAGTCGGGCCTGGCCGACGTGGGCGGTATCCGCGTCAACATCTCGGGCTGCACCAACAGCTGCGGGCAGCACCACATCGCCGATATCGGCTTCATGGGCGTCGAGCGGCGAGCTCACGGTCAGTCCGCGCCGGGCTACCAGATGCTGCTCGGCGGCCACGTGGGCCAGACCGAGATCCAGTTCGGCGACAAGGCCCTGCGCCTGCCGGCCAAGAACGTGGGCAAGGCAACCGTGCGCGTCGTGGGGCGCTTCGCCAACGAGCGCAGCGCCGGCGAGACGTTCACGGCGTGGCTCGAGCGGGTGGGCGGCGCCAAGGTCATCGGCGCCGAGCTCAAGGACCTCGACGAGTTCCCCACGCCCGACGCGAGCCCCGACTTCTACATCGACTTCGGTGAGACCGGCCCGTTCTCGGCCGAAGTCGGCGAAGGCGAGTGCGCGGCGTCGTGACGTCGCTCCCCCCGCTGTCCGACGGCGTCACGCTGTGGCTCACCGGCCTGCCTTCGGCTGGCAAGACCACGATCGCGCACGCCCTCGAGAAGAAGCTGCTCGACGACGGGTACAAGGTCGAGGTGCTCGACGGCGACGTCGTGCGCACGCACCTCACCAAGGGCCTGGGCTTCACGCGTGAAGACCGCGACGAGAACGTCCGTCGCATCGGCTTCGTCGCCAGCCTGCTGGCCCGCAACGGCGTGGTGGTGCTGTGCAGCGTGGTATCGCCCTACCGCGGGGCGCGCGACGAGGTGCGCCAGATGCACGACGGCCGCTTCGTCGAGGTGTACGTGTCGACACCCGTCGACGTGTGCCAGGAGCGCGACGTGAAGGGCCTGTACGCCAAAGCCGCCGCAGGCGAGATGCAGGGCATGACCGGCGTGGACGACCCCTACGAGCCGCCGCTCGCCCCCGAGGTGGTCGTGCCCACCCACACCCAGTCCCTCGATGAGTCCGTGGAGACGGTATGGCGATCGTTGAACAAGTAGAGCAACTGAGCGACGCCGAGCTGGCCGAGCTCAGCCAGCGCTTCGAGCGGGAGTCGGCGGGCGCCATCGTGCAGTGGGCCGTCGACACGTTCCATCCCCACCTGTGCCTCACCGCCTCGATGACCGACGCGGTGCTCATCGACCTGGCCGTCAACGTCGAGCCGTCGATCGAGGTCGTGTTCATCGACACCGGCTACCACTTCCCCGAGACCCTCGAGACGATGGAAGCCGTACGCCGCCGCTACGGCCTCAACCTCAGGCTGATGACGGTCCCGCCCCACGACGAGGAGCTGTGGAAGGTCGACCCGGAGAACTGCTGCTCGGCCATCAAGGTGGGCCAGCTCGACCGCGCCCTGTTCGGCAAGGAGGCGTGGATGAGCGGGCTGCGCCGCGACGAGGCGCCGACTCGTGCCGCCGCTCCGATCGTCGCTCGTGACCTGCGCGGCCTCGTCAAGATCAACCCCATCGCCACCTGGACCGACCTCGACATCAAGGGCTACATCAAGGACCACGACGTGCCGGTCAACCCGCTGGTCGACCAGGGCTACCCGTCGATCGGGTGCTGGCCATGCACCAAGCCGGTCGCGGAAGGCGAGGATCCCCGCTCGGGCCGGTGGGTCAACTCAGACAAGACCGAGTGCGGGCTGCACCTCTAAGCGCTCGTAGACTTTCTCCCTTCATGCCCGCCAGCAGCGCCCCCGCCCTCGGTCCCATCCGGCCCTACGAGCTTTCTCACCTCGACGCTCTCGAGGCCGAAGCCGTCTTCATCATGCGCGAGGTGGCCGCCGAGCTGGAGCGGCCCGTGCTGCTGTTCAGCGGCGGCAAGGACTCGCTCATCCTGCTGCGCCTGGCCGAGAAGGCGTTCCGGCCGGGGCGCTTCCCGTTCCCGATCATGCACGTCGACACCGGGCACAACTTCCCCGAGGTGCTCGAGTTCCGCGACCGGCTGATCAACCAGCTGGGCGAGCGGCTAGTGGTGGCGAGCGTGCAGGAGGAGATCGACGCGGGCCGGGTGCAGGAGGAGACGGGGCCGCGCGCGTCGCGCAACCGGCTGCAGACGTCCGCCCTGCTCCATGCCATCGAGCAGCACGGCTTCGACGCCTGCTTCGGCGGTGCCCGCCGCGACGAGGAGAAGGCGCGGGCCAAGGAACGGGTGCTGTCGTTCCGCGACGACTTCGGCCAGTGGGACCCCAAGAACCAGCGGCCCGAGCTCTGGAGCCTCTACAACGGCAAGATCCGCAAGGGCGAGCACATCCGCGCCTTCCCGATCTCCAACTGGACCGAGCTCGACGTGTGGCAGTACATCGCCCGCGAGGAGCTCGAGGTGCCGTCGATCTACTTCTCGCACCGGCGGGAGGTGTTCGAGCGCGACGGCATGCTGCTGGCGGTCAACCCCTACCTGCCGCTGATGGCGGGCGAGGAGCCGTACGAAGCGACCGTGCGCTACCGCACCGTCGGCGACATGAGCTGCACGGGCGCCATCGAGTCCACTGCGTCGACGTTCGACGAGATCATCGAAGAGGTGGCCGTGACCCGCATCACCGAGCGGGGCGCCACCCGGGCCGACGACAAGTTCTCGGAAGCCGCCATGGAGGACCGCAAGAAGGAGGGGTACTTCTAAATGGAGCTCCTCCGCTTCTCGACCGCCGGCTCGGTAGACGACGGCAAGTCGACGCTGATCGGCCGGTTGCTGTTCGACTCGAAGGCGATCCTCGACGACCAGTTGGAGGCGGTCGAGCAGTCGAGCTTCAACCGCGGCCTCGAGCACGTGAACCTGGCCCTGCTCACCGACGGTCTGCGGGCCGAGCGCGAGCAGGGCATCACCATCGACGTCGCCTACCGCTACTTCGCCACGCCCCGGCGCAAGTTCGTCATCGCCGATACGCCCGGCCACGTGCAGTACACGCGCAACATGGTCACCGGCGCGTCGACGGCCGACCTGGCCGTCGTGCTGGTCGACGCCCGCAAGGGCCTGCTCGAGCAGTCGCGGCGCCACGCCTTCATCGCCACCCTGCTGCAGATCCCGCACATCGTGGTGTGCATCAACAAGATGGATCTCGTCGACTGGGACGAGGCCACCTTCGAGCGCATCAAGGACGAGTTCCGCGCCTTCGCCACCCGTCTCGACGTGGCCGACCTCACGTTCATCCCGATCTCGGCGCTGATGGGCGACAACGTGGTCGAGCCGTCGCACAACATGCCCTGGTACCGGGGCCTGCCGCTGCTCACGCACCTCGAAGAGGTGCACATCGCGTCCGACCGCAACCTCATCGACGCCCGCTTCCCCGTGCAGTACGTGATCCGCCCCCACACGGCCGAGCACCACGACTTCCGCGGGTACGCCGGCCAGGTCGCAGGCGGCGTGCTCAAGCCTGGCGACGAGGTGCTGGTTCTGCCGTCCGGCCTCACGTCCAAGATCGCGTCCATCGAGACCTACGACGGACCCGTCGAGGAAGCGTTCTCGCCGATGTCGGTGGTCATCCGGCTGGAGGACGACGTCGACATCTCACGCGGCGACATGATCTGCCGCGTCGGCAACCACCCCGAGGCCACGCAGGACATCGAGGCCATGGTGTGCTGGATGACCGACAAGCCGCTGGCGCCGGGCGCCAAGTACGCGATCAAGCACACGACGCGTTGGGCGCGAGCGGTGGTGAAGGACCTGCGCTACCGGCTCGACGTCAACACGCTGCACCGCGACGAGCAGGCCGAGTCGCTCACGCTCAACGAGATCGGCCGCGTCAGCCTGCGCACCACGGCGCCCTTGATGGTCGACGAGTACCGCCGCAACCGCACGACCGGCAGCTTCATCCTGGTGGAGGAAGGCACCAACACCACGGTCGGAGCGGGGATGATCCTTCACCCCACCGGGTAGCGTGCGCGCTGTGAAAAGCGCACACCTGGGTGAACTGACGGTCTCCGCCCTCGGCCTCGGCTGCATGGGCATGTCGCAGGCGTATGGGCCTCCGGAGGACCGCGACGAGACGGAGTCGATCGCCACCGTGCACCGCGCCATCGAACTGGGTTGCACGTTCATGGACACCGCCGACATCTACGGCTTGGGCGCCAACGAAGAGCTGGTCGGGCGGGCGCTCAAGGGCAAGCGCGACGAGGTCGTGCTGGCCACCAAGTTCGGCCTGCTGCCGAGCGAGGGTGTGGCGCGCGGCGCGCCCGGCGCCATCGACGGCAGTCCCGCCCACGCGCGCGAGGCAATCGACGCGTCGCTGCAGCGGCTCGGGGTCGACCACGTGGACTTGTGGTACCTGCACCGCGTCGACAAGAACACACCCATCGAGGAGTCGGTCGGTGCCATGGCCGAGGCGGTGGCGGCGGGCAAGGTGCGCTACCTCGGGCTGTCGGAAGCGTCGCCGGCCACCATTCGCCGGGCCCACGGCGTGCACCCGATCACGGCCGTGCAGAGTGAGTGGTCGCTGTGGACGCGCGACCCCGAGGCGGCGGTGCTCCCTGCGTGCCGCGAGTTGGGCATCGGCTTCGTGCCCTTCAGCCCGCTCGGGCGCGGCTTCCTCTCCGGCGATCTCAAGTCGCCCGACGACTTCCCGAAGGGCGACATGCGCAAGGCCCTCCCCCGTTTCCAGGGCGAGAACTTCCAGCGCAACCTCGACCTGGTCGAGAAGGTCAAGGAGCTGGCCGCCAGCAAGGGCTGCACGGCGTCGCAGTTGGCGCTCGCATGGCTGCTGGCCCAAGGCGACGACGTCGCTCCCATCCCCGGCACCAAGGCCCGGGTGCGGCTGGAGGAGAACATCGGCGCCGCCGACATCACGTTGTCAGCCGAAGACCTGGCCGCCATCGACGCCGTCTTCCCGCCCGACGCCGCCGCCGGCCCCCGCTACGCCGACATGTCCCATGTCGACGTTTCCGAATAGAGCTACGCGCCAGGCGCCTGCATCAGGTGCTGCACCACGGCCTGCACGATGCGAGCCTCGTTGGCCGGCGCCAGTGGCGAGCCAACGGCAGCGAAGAAGAGATGGGCCGACGTGCGTCCGGTCGACAGGATGAAGTCGTCGGTCGTGATGTCGACGTGGCCGCCGCTGTCGCCGTAGGCGTGGGTAACCAGCCGATGCACTGACGCCGGGATCGTCACGCTGATCGCCGGCGCGGGAACTTCCTCCGTGTTCCGAACGTGCACGGCGCCGCCGCCGCCCTCGCGCACGCCCGCTTCGAAGGTCTTCACGACACACGGCACGTACTCGGGCTTCTTGGTGGCCGCCAGCTGGGCCGCCGCGCTTCCCGCCGACGGCGTGCGCACGATGGTGATGTCGAGCCGCGCCGGCGCAGGTCGGCCAGTCGAGTACTGCAGCGACTGCTCCGCGCCGGCGGTTACGTCGGTCAACGCCGGGTCACTGAGGCACGGGTCGGGCGCGGCCAGCTCGTCGGCGGGGATCGTTCGGCTGGATACGACGGTCCATCCGCCGAGTTCTGACGGGCCAAGGAGGGCACCCTTCACGATCGCCTCTTCAGCCACGGGGTCGGCCGTGGTCGTGGTCGTCGCCGGGATGGGAGTCACCGCCGCCGCGTTGGTGATGTCGCTCGGTGGGTGCGGGCGATGGATGGCAGCGACAACGCCGCCGACGAACAACAGCACGGTGAGCACCCAGGCCAGCGGCTCGGCCGGGTCGATGCCGCCGAGGAAGGGCGCACGCGGCGAGCGCGGTGCCGGCGCGGGCCGCCCCACACCCATCGGCGGCGACGGGTCGGCCACCTGCGGCGGCATGTCGACGCCGGTCACACCAAAGGCCTCGAGTTCAGGAGTCGGCCGGGGCGCCGCTTTGTGCGCCATCTCCATGTGGATCTCGAGACCGCCGATCGTCGCCAGCCGCTTGCCGCACTCCTCGCAGGTGTGGACGTCGGACATCAGGCGGTCCTCGGGAGCGACAGCGAGTTCATGATGGACGGGTACTCGCGCTCGGCGCGGCCGCTGCCACCGGTGGCGAAGTCGACCTCCCACAGCACGTTGCCGCGCGGGATCACCGCCACGACGCCCGCATGGCCGTGCACCGTCACGCCGATCTGCACGCCCCGGCCCGTCGGGTAGGTGACGACCTTGGCGCTCGACGGGGTGACCTTCCACCCGTCGGGCATGGGCACGCCCCCACTGTTGAGCGCCGATGCCAGCCGGTCGAGATTCGGAGAACGTCCGTCGGGCAGCGAGTTTCGTACGACCGCGAAGTAGGAACCGCTCGGTCCTCGCAGTGCGACGGTGGCGCCGTGGTCCTGAAGGACGCTGTTCACCTGCCAGTCGGTGTGGGCGCGCAGGCTGACACCACCGTTGCTGACAGTGCGAGCAGGACCGAGAGCGACGACGACAGCGAGCACAACGAGTGAGCCATTGAATGTCGCGTGCGCGGCGATCGACGCCCACAAGCCGCGGTGCCAGTAGAGGATTCCGAGCACGAGGCCGCAGATCGTGTAGTAGCGCAGGCTGTGCAGGTGGGCGAGGGCGAACAGGAACGAGCTCACGCCGAGCGCGACGGGCGCGTTGTTCTTGCGCAACGACTCGGCGACGACGCCGCGGAACAGCAGCTCTTCCACGACCGGCGCGACCATGGCGATGAGGAAGAAGGCGAGGATCGTGCGCACGATCGAGCCTTCGGACACGAGCAGGTTGGCGCCCTGGTCGAGGATCGGATGGCCCGAGCTCACCCAGAACAGGATGATCAGGAAGGCGGCCGCAGCCAGGCCCACCTCGACCCCGAGCACGGCCGCCGTTTGGCGGTCACCTTTGAGCCACGCCGGCTTCAGCAGCATGAGCGGGCCGGTGATGACCATGAGCACGACCGCATAGAACGCGACGCCGCCCCAGATGACGAAGCCGGCGGCTTTGTGCGGCTCCATGTGCCCGCCGAGCACGGCCACCGCCGTCACGATCTGCCAGACGATGTTGAGACCGATGACGCCGAAGGCGAGGCGGATGCCCCGCACCCGCCGCACCGTCGTGGACAGTTGGTAGTCGGGCGTCACGCCGGGCGTCGGGCGTGAGCAACGCGGGCAGTAGCTGATGCCCGACGGGTACGTCAGCCCGCACTGACATGCGTACTCGTCGTCGGCGGCCGCCGGGCGTGCCGCGAGTTGCGTTGCCATCCCACTCCAGGCGCGGGGGCGTTTCCCCCTCGGCTCCCCTATCGGCAGCCGAGGGGGCGCGTCTGAGGGAATTCGCCTACTTGAGGAGTTCCGCTAGCCCATCCTCTATGCCGCGGCAGAGGACGCCGATGTCGGGGGCGGTGTCGTAGTCGCCCGTGACACCGAAGTTGAGGGCCCCGAGGTAGGAGAAGATCGCAATGCCGATGCGGGCCGAGGCCGCCAGCGGCACGTAGGGGAACGCCTCGAGCATCTGGCGGCCGCACGCGTAGAGCGGGAACTGCGGGCCGGGCACGTTGGTCGTCACGGTGTTGACGTTGCGCTGCGGGATGCGACTGGCCAGGCGCGTGCCCAGGGCGAGCAACATCGGCGGGGCGAAGCCGGTGAGCGACGTGAGCACCTCGCCGGCCACGGCCTGCTTCGACTCCTTGAGGCCGTCCATCTGGGCGCGGATGGAGTCGAGGCGCTCGCCTGCATCGGTGATGCCGACAGGCAGCTCGGCGAACATGGCCGACACCCGGTTGTTGTAGGTGCCGCGCTCGCCGGGCGTGCGCACCGAGACCGGCACGAGCGTGCGCACCACGCGCCCCTCGACCGACTCGCCCCGCTCGAGGAGCAGCTGGCGGAACCCATTGGTGATGATCGACAGCACGACGTCGTTCACGGTGCCGCCGCGCTTTGCCCGCACCTGCTTGATGTCGGACAGCTGCGAGCGGGCCCAGTCCCAACGCCGATGCGGGCCGATCGGGCCGTTGAGCGTGGACTGCGGCGTGGGGCGCGCCAGCCCGGCCAGGGAGCCGAGCCCGCGCACGGTCTCGGTCGCCTGCTGGAGCAACTGGCGGGGTGCTCGCGTGGCGGAACGCACACCGCGTAGCTGCTCGTACGGGCTCACCAGCCGCTCGACCACCGCGTCGGCCAGCAACGCCCGGGAGGACGGTTCCGCTTCGGCCTCCCACGTGTCCGCCGCCGGCGGCGACGGGTCAGGTGACTGGTCGAGGACGACGGTGAGCAGGTCGGTGCCCGATACGCCGTCGACCATGCAGTGGTGGGTCTTGCTGAGCAGCGCCCAGTGACCGTCCGCCAGTCCTTCGACCGCCCACATCTCCCACAGGGGCTTGGCCCGGTCGAGCTGCTGGGCCATCACCCGTCCGACCAGGGCCCGCAGCTGGTCGTCGCCGCCCGGCGCCGGCAGCGCCGTGTAGCGCACGTGGTAGTCGAGGTTGAAGTGCGGCTCGTCGACCCACAGCGGGCGGCCCACCTGCAGCGGCACGAACCGCACCTTCTGGCGGTAGCGGGGAACGAGCGGGAGCTTGCCCGCCACCATCGCCTTGATCTCGTCGAGCGACGGCGGCGGGCCTTCGAAGATCGCCACCGAGGCGATGTGCATCGGGGCGGTGTCGCCTTCGATGTGAAGGAACGAGGCGTCCTGCGGGCTCAAACGCTCCATGGCAATCCCCTTCTGCCGAGGAGCGCACCCTACGTCAGCGGGTCGCGGCGCGCAGCGGGCGGCCCGGGCGGGCCGGCGCGACCGCCGTGGCCTCCTGGCGCTTGGGGCTGTACTGGTAGTTGGTGATGAGGCTCACGGCCAGCACCGCGATGCCGGCGACCACGTAGAACACGCTGAGCCCGGCGTCGCCGTGGCGGAAGTTCAGGGCGAACGGCGCCGCCAACAGCAATGCGGTGGCGGCGTAGTCGCCCGCCGAATGAAGCGTGAACGGCAGGACCTTCACGACGCCGAGCGGGTACTTGGTCATCATGCTCACGGCCAGGACGACCGCGCCGACGACGACGCCGGTCGCCACCGCGCCCGTCGATCCACCGACGGCAAGGGCGACGATGATGAGGAGCGAACCGACCGCGTAGTCGGCGATGGCGTGAAGCCAGGCGGGGAGGAGACGGACGAGCGACATTGCAGTTCCTCTCTGTGCAGTGGAGTTCGCTCGTTACTCCGTCGCCGAGGGTGCCTGCGGATGACGCGCCGCGCCATCCAATGCCGCCAAGCTGCGCCGCTGCAGTTGCGCCAGACGGCGGCGCAGCACCCAGCGCTCGATGCGGCCGAAAGGGCCGGATGGGAAGTCGATGTCGATGACGTGCGTGACGCGGGTGGTGCCGTCGCCGTCGGACGCCAGCGTCCACCGACTCGTCATGCCGGCACCCAACACGACGCGCTCTTCGAGCTGCCGGCCCGGCTCGGCCGTGACGACCTCGCTCACGCCGATGAAGTCATGGAACAGCAGCGAGCTCTCGCCGGTGAAGCGCGTGCCCGCCGACGCCGGTCCGGGTGGCGCGTCGACGCGCCGGAGCTCGGCCAGCCAGTCAGGTCGTGACGACAGGTCCGCCAGCACGGCGTAGACGGCGCCGGAGTCGGCGCCGACTACGCCCGTGCGTTCGAGGCGGATCCGTCCCGTGGCTACTCCGGGCTACGTGACGGTGAACTGCTGAACCATGCCAAGCGCCGCGTGTTCCTTCCCGGTCTTCGGGTCGGGTACATGGCACAGGGCGATGTAGGTGCCGGGCGTGAAGTCGACGTCCGCCCACGCGGTGTCACCCGGGCCGATGCCAGGAGCGCCACCGGCCGACTCGAACGGGGGCGGCCCTGCGGGCTTGGCGATCCAGGCCTGGGCGTCGGCGTAGGTCTTGCCGGCGGCCAGCTTGACCAGTGTCATCTCGTGCACCTGGTCGGTGGAGGTGTTCTTGAACTCGACGGTCTGCTTGCCGGACTTCAGCGTCGGGATGGTGAAGCTGAAGTTCTTGGCGCTCACACTCGCCGTCGAGGTGGGCGCGGCCGCACTGCTCGGCGGCGGGGTGACGACGAACGGCCGCACCATGCCCTTGGCGATGTGCGGGATGCCGTC
>JAFATL010000226.1 GCA_019243975.1 Actinomycetota bacterium
GACACCCACGACGTGCCCCTCTGGGCCGACGAGCTCGCCGAGGATGGGGAGCGCGCCGAGCGGACCGCAGCCGCAATCGAGAGCGGACCATCCGCGGCCAACCCCTGACCGTTGCAGACTGGTTCGCGTCAGCCCCGCCGTGACATCGGCGATGGCGACGAGCCGACGAAGGTCCTCGTCGGCACCGTCGAGCACGTAGGTGTTCGCGCCGGAAGTGGCGTTGCCGCCGTCGATTGCGTTCATGAGATCGACGCGGTTTCGCTGGGCACCAGCTCACGCCACGCGTCTGCGTGGCGTGCCGCGAATGCTGCGAACGTCCGCGGCGGCTGGCCGGTCATGCGTAGGACGGTGTCAGTCGTGCGGCGGCGGGCGCCGCTGGCCATGACCTGGTGGAGCTCCCCGAACGCCGTGACCATCGCGTCGGGGACGCCGCGGTCGGTGAGGCGGGTCGCCGCATCTGCGAGGGTCACGTTGCGGTAGTGGATCGGCGCGCCGGTGGCGGCGCTCAGCGCGGCGGCGACGGCGCCGAGGTCCAGCGCTTCGGGCCCGGTCAGCTCGTAGGTCGCCCCGGCGTGGCCGTCGGGCCGGCGGAGCACGCAGGCTGCGACCGCGGCCGCGTCCGCCGGATCGATGAATGAGGTGGCACCGTCCTTCCAGGGGAGCCGGAGCGCGCCGTCGGGGTCGGGTCGTTGGGTCGTCAGAAAGTTGGTCATGTAGGAGTTGGGACGCAGGACGGTGTAGGGAAGTCCGGACGCGGCGACGGCGTGCTCTCCCTCGCGCGCCCACCGACCGAACGCGAACCCCGGTTCGAAGTCGGCGCCGAGCGTCGAGAGGAGCACCACGTGGCCCACTCCTTCGGCAGCTGCTCGCTCGAGAACCCGCGTGATCATGGGCAAGGGATGTGTGGCGGGCGGCGGGAGGATGAACAACCTGTTCACCCCCATGACGATCTCGTCGATGTCGTCTGGCGCGTCCCAGTCGAAGCGGACCCACTCGAGCCGTTCGGTTGATTCCTGACGGTGGGGGTGACGGGTGGCGGCACGGATGGTCAGCGTCGTGTCGTTCTGCAGGAGTGGCAGCAGGGCGCGGCCGATGGTCCCGGTCGCCCCGGTCACGGCGATCGTCCTCCTGCCCGGCCGGCCGCTCACGGCCGTCGTCCAGTCACGAGCAGAGCAAGACCGGGCAGGCTCACGCCGTCGTCGGTGCAGTAGGGCGCAGCGAGTTCTGTCGCGCTGCGGTGGAATGTGGCGAGCCGGTCGGGGGTGGCGACACGGAAGGCGTCGGCCAACGGTCCTGCGAGCGAGCTCACGTGCTGGATGTGCGTGTCGATGTCCTTGGAGCGCATGGTCACCGGGTGTTCGTCGACGGTGACGTCGTCGAAGCCGGCCTCGGTGGCGAGCCTCGCGAGGTGCTCGGGATCGCCGAGGGAGAACATGCCGCCGGGGCCAACGGGCGGGCCGCCCTTGGCGATGCCGGCGGCCATGGCGGCCATTCCGACACAGGTCATCCACGAGTTGTGCTCGATCGCTCCCCACACCAGGGCGCCGAAACGCCCCCTGCCCGCGAGCACACGGTGGATCTCGCCAAGCGCGACGGCCGGGTCGGGCACGAACATGAGGCCCATGCGCGACGCCACGGCGTCGAAGGAGCCGTCGGGAAATTGGATGGCGGCGGCGTCGACCACCGCTACCTCGACGTTGGCGAACGACTTCGCCCGTTGACGGGCAACCTCGACCATGCCCGGCGCGATATCGCTCACCACGACCCTGCCGGCGGCTCCCACGAGCCCGGACCAGGTGGCTGCGAGCCCGCCCGGTCCGGCAGCCAGCTCGAGGACACGATCCCCGGCGCGAAGGCCAAGGCGGGCGATCATGGCGGCGGTGCTCTCCCCGGAATGGTCGTCGATGTAGTCGACATGGGCATCCCACGCAGGGGCGACGGCGCTCCACGCGCGGGCGGAGTCAACGAGGTCAGTCATACTCACGGTCCTATCTGTTACAGTCAGGATGGAACGAATACAGTAGAGGTGTAGTGAAAATGGGACGGAAAGTCAAGCCCCGGACCTACGACTCCTCCGGTCGACAGGCGCAGGCCAAAGCCACGCAAGCGATGATCGTGCGGTGCGCGCGTGACCTGTTCATCGAGCACGGCTACGGGCACACGACCATCGCCGATATCGCACGCGCGGCTGGTGTCTCGGTGGAGACGATCTACGGCGTCTTCGGAAACAAGGCGACGCTGCTGCACAGAGCCTGGGACATCACCGTCGGCGGTGATGACGAGGACGTCGTGTTCCATGAGCGCCCCGAAGTCGTCGAGATACGCAACGAACCCGACCTCGCCAAGCGGCTCATGCTGCACGCCGCGTTTTCGACCAAGACTGCGCAACGCATCGGCCCGTTCCAGCTCATGGTGCAATCAGCCGCCGGCGCCGACCCGGCTGCCGCCGCCATGCTCGACGAGATGGGACGGCAACGTCTCGCGGGCATGACCGTCATGGCCGCCGAAGCTGCCAAGACTGGCCAGCTGGCGGTGCGCGAGGACGAATGCCGGGACCTGATCTGGGCCACGACTGACGGCGTGCTGTGGCATCGACTCGTCACCGAACGGCAGTGGACCAATGACCAGTACGCCGAGTGGCTCGGCCGCATGTGGGTGCAACTCCTCGTGCAACCGGCGTCGAGCCGCCGGGTTCGGTGAGTGTCGGAGCGACCACTCGTGAACCTCAGTCGCAGTCCTGGCCGCCCAGCAGGCTCAATCCGAGCCGGAGCGGCCCGGGCCGGCGAATCTGAACGGCCAACCAGTCACCGCTCGATTTCATAAGGCATCCTGCGTCCCCGGCGATCGTCCAGCGCGGGCTGTAGCGGACACGCAGGATGGCGGTGCCAGTCGCGTTGGCCTGGAGGTCGATCTGGCTGTTGTTCATGTGGACGAGACGCGCCGGGCCGTCGACGAGGCCAGACGAGCCCGCGACCTCGAACACCCGCCAGTGGCGGTCGTGCCACACCGGAACGAGGCCGGCGACGCCCGAGTGCAGCAGCCGGCCCTCATCCTGTGCTGCGTAGTCCAAGTGCACGTCCGGCAGCGCAACGAAGCGGACGCCATTGTCGAGCAGCCATCTCCGATAGCTCCGCCCGTCCAGCGGTTCGTCGCTGTAGAAGATCGGGTTGTCGGCGCGATCGAGCTGGCGCTCCCATCCCCGCGCCAGCAGCAGGTCGGGGGCGGTGTACGCCGCCTCCCAGTGCAACTCAGTGGGCACGATCTCGACCCGGCCCAACGGTTCGGCGTGCCGGCCCAGGTAGGAGAGCAGCGGCCGGAAGTAGCTCGGCCGGGTCGAGGGGTCGGATCGCTCGGTCGTGACCGTGGCGTACGCGGGGTTCCACTGCAGGACCATGAGCGGTACCAAGGCTGCGATGCCGAGCCATCGGCGAGTGCGCCACACGGCACAGAGCAGCAGCGGCGCCCCGACGGCGGCGGCCAAGCGGCTGACGTTCGCCCCCATCGGGGTAGCAGCGACATAGCTCACGACCGCGGCGGCACCGTAGAGACCCACCCCGACCCGCAACGCGGCGTGACGGGAGGGAACAACGACGAGAGCGATTCCGAGCATCGCGAGCAGCGAGAGCAGTTGGCCGGCGGGGAACGGCATGATCCCGGACCCCGGGAACAGCGCCCACACGCCGAGCAGCGGAGCGGAGGCGGCGAACGCCACGACGCACGCTCGGCGGCGGTCCTCGGCCGGCGACACCAGCACGCTCGTGGCCGACGCGAGCAACAGGAACGCTCCCGCCAACGGGCTTGACATCGAGGCGGCAGCGGCAAGGACCGCACCCAGCCATTGGCGTCTGCGGGTCAGCGCCCACCAGGCCGCCAGGCCCAGCGCTTCCCCCATGAGGAACGGCAGCTGCCCGATGGCGACTTGGGCCAGGGTCCCGACGGCGAACAACAACGAACCCACGCGAGCCGATCGGCCGAAGTTGTGAACCACGAGTTGGTCGAAGGCCCATGCCGCACCGGCCGCGCTCAGCACCTCGGTCACCTGGATGCCGAGGAGACCGGCGGTCGGCGGGAACAGCACGCTGTAGCTCAGCGTCCACTGGCCCCCGTACCACTGGGGGTCCCACAGGGTCAGTCCCTGTCGGTGGAACAGGCCGACGCGGTAGATGTGGGCCGGCAGATCCGAGCCTCGCCAGCCCGCCGCCACGGCGAGAAGGGCGAGCCCGCCCGCGACCGCGGGCGCGAGGAGCCACTGTTTGGTGCTGTCAGAGCCTGTGTGAGCGGAGTAAGGCAACCGGTGAAGCCTCGCCCGCCGGGCTTGGAGCGACCTGTGAACCTTCGTTCCGACCATCTCACCCGAGCGTCACGTCGCGCCGAGCAGTCTCACGTCGTGCTCCTTCGCAAGATGTTCCTGGTGGTGGCCGCCGTCGCCATGGGCGCCTGCACGCGCACAGCCGTGCCCCTTCGTCCTGCCCACGTGCAGCCCCCTCACAACCCCGCGAGTTTGGGAGCGCCCTGGAGCGTCGTGGCGACGGCGCTCGGCCCACCGGTATCGCCGCCGGTCTCTACCGCCTCGACGATGACCGGCACTGTCGGCCGTTGCCCGTCGGGCGCCGCCGCCTTCGTCGTCGAGGGAGCCATCCGACCGCAACAACCGCCGGAGGAGGCCCCGGTGGTCGAGATCGATGCGACGTCGTGCGCCGGCGCGCTCACCATCGAGCAGGCTGTCGCGCAGGCGAAGAAGTACTTCCCCGATCTCAGCGGTGTCGTGCGGCGTCAGGCCGCGGCCGTGGTGTACTCGAGTCAGCCGCTCATCAGGCTCGTTCCTGCCGCCAGCTTCTTCGTGTGTCAGGCGTTGGGTGCGTCGGCGACGCGGCTGGGCCGATTCAGCGTGCGCCTGGAACCGAACGGCTGGAAGCTGGCGGTGGGGGATTGCGTGTCGGACGCGCCACCGGGGTCCCCGGCTGCGCAATGACGACGTAGGCGACGCCGCAAAGCAAGAGCAGGCAGAGGCCGAATGTCACGCGAGCATCCCCCCAGGCCAGACCGCCGACGTTGGCAGGCTTGGCCATCCAGTCGGCGACGGATGCACCGAGCGGGCGGGTGAGCACGTAGGCAAACCAGAAGGCGAAGATCGAGTTCAAGCGGAAGAACCGGTAGCCGAGAGCCGGGATCAGGATGGCGCCGGCGAACATCACCGCTGACAACCAGTAGCCCAGGTGCAGCGTCGTGGCCGTCATGTCGCCCACAGCGGTGCCAAGGGCGAAGGTTGCGACCACGGCAGCCCAATAGAAGGTTTCCCGACGGAAGTTGTCGATGCTGTGGATCGAGAGATTTCCCTCGCTGCGCTGCCAGACCACGAACACCGCCGCCAGCGCCACGGCGTAGAGCAGCGACGACGCGATGTAGGGCACGTGGAAGCCCACGTGGAGCACGTCGGCGGCCATCGTGCCGAACACGCCGACCATTGCAACGGCCAACCAGTAGGTCCAGGCGACATAGCGGCGCATCGAGAACTGCAGGGCGAGCGCCCCGACGAGGGCCACGAACCCGAGGAGCACGGCAGGCACGGGATGCAGCGTGCGCACCAGATACGCCGACGTGGCCTCGCCCATTGCCGTCGACAGCCCCTTGAGAACCCAGAACCACGCGGTGATCTCGGGAACGCGCAGAAGAGCGCGCGAAGCGACGGTGGGCACGCCCACGGTGGGGCCTTGGATCTCCTGGTGGGCCGACATTGGGGGCACATGCTCTCCCGGGTCGTATGGGAAGACGATGAACCGCGTGCGACCTGTGACCCACGGTTCGGTGCTCGCTATCGTCACGAGTGATGAGAGAGCGCGAAGTGGATGTCGTCGTGGTTGGGGCCGGTTTCGCCGGCCTGTACCTGCTGTACCGCCTGCGCCAGCTCGGGCTTTCCGTGCGGGCCTTCGAGACGGGCGACGACGTCGGGGGCACGTGGTACTGGAACCGGTATCCCGGCGCCCGGTGTGACATCCAGAGCGTCGACTACTCCTTCAGCTTCGATCCGGAGCTCGACGCCGAGTGGACGTGGTCGGAGAAATTCGCCACCCAGCCGGAGATCCTTGGCTACCTGCAGCACGTCGCCGACCGCCACGACCTGCGGCGCGACATCGAGTTCTCGACCCGGGTCGAGGCCGCCCAGTGGGACGAAGACTCCCGACGCTGGCACGTCCGCACCGATGGCGGCGAGGAGGTCACGGCTCGCTTCTACGTGATGGCGAGTGGCTGCCTGTCGATGCCCAAGGTTCCCGACGTCCCCGGGGCCGAGCGCTTCAGGGGCGATGTGTACTTCACGAACCGGTGGCCCCATGAGGGCGTCGACCTCACCGGCAAGCGGGTCGCAGTCATCGGCACGGGGTCGTCGGGCATTCAGTCGATCCCGCTGATCGCAAAGCAGGCGTCGGAGCTCACCGTGTTCCAGCGCACGCCCAACTTCTCGATGCCGGCGCTGAACGGCCCGGTCCCCGCGGAGAAGCTGGCGGCGTTCACCGCCGACCGGGCGGCCTACCGGCAGGCGCAACGCATGTCGCTCGGTGGTGTCCCCCGGGAGCCTTCAACCATCAGCGCGTTCGCCGTGTCCGAGGAGGAGCGACAGGCCGCCTTCGAGGCGGCCTGGGCGGAGGGTGACCTGTTCGCGCTCGGCGGCACGTTCATGGACGTGATGGCCAACGAATCGGCCAACGCCCTGGTGTGCGAGTTCATCCGCGAGAAGATCCGGTCGATCGTGAAGGACCCGGCCACGGCGGAAATGCTGTGCCCGAAGGACCACCCCTTCGGCACCAAGCGACCCTGCCTCGACAGCAACTACTACGCCACCTACAACCTGCCCCACGTCCGCCTCGTCGACCTCAAGGCGACACCGATCGTCTCGGTCACCGAGACGGGCATCGACACCTCCTCGCAGTCCTTCGAGTTCGACGTCATCGTGTTCGCCACCGGATTCGACGCCATGACGGGCGCCGTTGTCGCCGTCGACATCAAGGGCCGCGACGGCCTCGCCCTCAAGGACAAGTGGTCACACGGTCCCAAGACCTACCTCGGTCTCACGGTCGCCGGGTTCCCCAACTTCTTCACCATCACCGGTCCCGGCAGCCCGTCGGTGCTTTCGAACATGGTGGTGTCGATCGAGCAGCACGTCGACTGGATCTGCGACGTCATGGACCGCATGCGGACAGACGGCTTCGACGCCATCGAGGCCACCGAGGTGGCGGAGTCGGCATGGGTGCAGCACGTGAACGACTTCGGCGACCTCACCCTCTACCCCAAGGCCAACTCCTGGTACATGGGCGCCAACGTGCCGGGGAAGCCCCGCGTGTTCCTGCCCTACGTCGGCGGTGTCGTCACGTACCGCATGATCTGCGATCAGGTCGCGGAGAAGGACTACCTCGGGTTCCGCCTCGACGCCGACACGGAGTCCCGGGTCAACGAGGGGATCATCCGTCCGCTCCGTCCCGACGTGCAGATCGTGCTCGACATGATGGCGATGATGGGCGTGCCGCCACTCGAGAGCCTGTCGGTCGACGACGCCCGGGCCGTGTCCGTTGCCGGTAATGCAGCCGTTCCCCCGGGGCCTGAAGTGGGCGAGGTCGAGGACGGCACGTTGCCGGGCGCCGCCGGTGAGCTTCGGTATCGCCTGTATCGGCCCGCGACGGACGGGCCCCACGCAGTTATCGCCTACTTCCACGGCGGGGGTTGGGTGCTCGGCAGCCACGAGTCCGACGACCCGTTCTGCCGCGACCTGTGCGTGCGTTCCAACGCAGTGGTGATCTCGGTCGACTACCGCCATGCCCCCGAGGCGCGGTTCCCAGCCGCAGCCGAAGACGGCTTCGCCGCCGTCACGTGGATCGCCGAGCACGCAGGCGAGTTGGGCGGCATTCCCGGCCAGCTGTCAGTGGCGGGCTGGAGCGCGGGGGCCAATGTCGCCACGGTCGCATCCCATCTCGCGCGCGACGCCGGAGGGCCGGCCATCTCGGCCCAGCTGCTCGTCAACCCCGTCGTCGACGCCGACATGGGCCGGGCCTCGTACGTCGAGAACGCCGAGGGCTACCTCCTCACGGCCGGATTGATGCAGTGGTTCTGGGATCACTACACGGACGAACCGCAACGCAGCGACCCCCTCGCGTCGCCGCTGCGGGCCGACAACCTCGGCGACCTGCCCCCGGCTGTCGTCGTGACCTCCGAGTTCGACCCGCTGCGGGACGAAGGCGTTGCCTACGCCGAGGCACTGGAGAAGAGCGGCACCACCGTTCGTCATATCGCCGCGCGCGGCCACATCCACACGTCGCTCACCGCCGTCGGGGTCGTGCCGTCAGGCGCTGAGTACCGGGCCGAGATGGTCGAGGCGCTCCAGGAGATCAGTTCGCCGAGCTGAGCGCGGCGTCGCCAGCAGCAGGTCCGGCTGCCCCGCGGCTAACCGGCCTTGAGCTCGGCTCTCTCCACCCGTCCCGAGCGGGTCACGGCGTCGGTGGGCTCAACGCCGGGCTGGGCCGGAACTTCGACCACAGCGCGCACCGTCCCCACCTTGCGCTCGTGGTGCACGACGTTGACGATGGCCGAGTAAAGGATGAGCCGACCGAAGAACAGCAGCCACGCCATTACCGCGAACACGATCCCGAACGTTCCGTACAGCTGGGAGGAGTGCGCCACGGCCCGAGGGACGTAGAACGCACCGACCAGCTTGAGAACCTCCATGCCCACTGCTCCGCACGCCGCCCCGATGACGTGTGATCGCCAGCCCACCTTGGTGTTCGGGAGCACGGTGAAGGTCCACAGCCACAGGGCGAAGTTGACCGCCAGCCCGACGACGACCCCTGCCGGGGCGGCAAACCCCGGCAGCCAGTTGAGGATCGCCGTCACCGCTGAAGCACCCACGAACAGCACGGCGGCGCCGGCGAGCCACGCCATGCCCACGGCCTTGTCCTTGATGCCTCGTTCTTCCACCTGCCACGCCTGGTTCAGGGCGTACTGCAGAGCGTTGACGAGTCCCAAACCCGACCAGAGGAGTCCCAACAAGCCGATGGGGCCGGCGACGGCCTTGCTCCGGCTGGCCGTCGCGACGGCTCGTCGAACGGTGGTGGCCGCGTCGCCCTTGAGGCCCAGGTTGCCGATGATCTTGCCGGCCACGTCGACATGCGAGTGGGCTGCCACCAAACCGACGACGGCCACGATCACCAGGAGGAGCGGAAAGAGCGAAACGAACGCCTGGAATGTGACCGCGGCGGCGACGTTGTTGCCGCGCAGCTCGCTGTACCGCTTCTGTACCGAGACGACCGTGCGGAGTACCGGGAGTCTCGCGAAGCGGTCTCCGCGGCGCGATGCCGCACTCGGGCGGGTGCTGCGGCCGCTGTCGTCAGGCGAGGGCTGTGGGGGCCTGTTTCTCAAGCGGTCAAGGTGCGGCTTTCGGAAGAGCTGCCGCACGGCGGCGGCCGCAACCAGAGCCGAGGCGACAGATGCCAGTCTGTCGCGCGAACGTGCCGCTCCTGTTTGGCGCCCCATGCACGACCCATACCCAGGGACCGCCGACAGTCATCGCTTGAGCAGGCGGCCGATGAGGATCGATGCCTCGTAGAACACGCACATCGGGATCGCCATGGCGAACAGCGAGTAGGGGTCCTGGCTCGGGGTGATCACGGCGGCGATGACGAAGATGATCACGATCGCCGGGCGGCGCCATTGCTTGAGGCGGGCCGTGCTGAGCACCCCGGCCACCTCGAGGAAGACCAACACGACCGGGAATTCGAACGCGACGCCGAACGCCACGATCATCAGCACGATCAGGTTCAGGTACTTGGACGGACTGAAGATCGTCTGCAGGTTGGGCCCGCCGACGGCGATGAGGAAGTGCAGCGCCTGCGGGAACGTGAGCATGGCGATGACGGCGCCGAAGATGAAGAGCACGATCGACGACAGCACGAACGGAACCGCGTACTTCTTCTCCTTGGGGTGCAGGCCGGGGGTGATGAACCGCCACATCTGGAACAGCACGACCGGCGAGGCGAGGAACAGCCCGACGTAACCCGCCACCTTGAGGCGGGTGGCGAAGCCTTCGAGCGGATCCTGGATGAACAGCGCGCAACCTGACTTCTTGGCGTTCACCGAGCAGTACGGGTGGACCAGGAAGTTGAGGATGTGGTTGTAGAGGAAGAACGCGACGACACCGCCGATGGCCATGGCGATCGCCGAGATGACCAAGCGGCGGCGCAGCTCGGTGAGGTGGTCGACGAGCGACATGCGCCCGCCGGGGCCGCTGGGCTCCTCGGTGTCGGGTCGCACGGTGTCGACCACGGCTGTCATGGCGTCGCCAGCCTCAACGGAAGCCGGCGGTGACGCGGCGGAACTCCGCCATTGCCTTGCCCAACTGGCGAGCTACCTCGGGCAGCTTGCTGGGCCCCAGCACGATGAGTGCCACCATGAGGATGACGACGAGTTCGGGGAAACCGAGGCTCACGGGCGTTCCGGCGTGGTCTCGCCTGCCGCAACGACGGCAGCGGGCGCCGGCGCGGGCGCGGGCTCGTGGTCGTTCATGCCGTTCTCGAACTCCTTCTTGGCGGTGCCCAGCGAGCGCGCCAGTACAGGAAGGCGGGAGCTTCCGAACAGCAGGGCGATGATGGCGCCGATCACCAGCATGTCCGGTCCCAGTATTTGAGCGAGGATCACAGCAGTCCTTTCGTGGTGCGTGCGGGCATGACTTGACGGCTACGAGACTTCGATGACGCCTGTCATGTAGTTGTGGATGTTGCAGTGGTACGGAAACGATCCGGCCTTGGCCAGTGTCAAGGTGGCGGTCCCGTTCTCGGGCACCGACCCTGAATCGAACGATCCATCGTTGGCGGTGACGGTGTGGGCCGTCGGGTCGAGATTCTTGACGGTGACCTTGTCGCCGACGTGTGCGTGCAGCGGCGTGGGCGAGAACGCGAAGTTCTTGATCGAGACAGGGTCTCCGGAGGTGGGGGCGGCGACGGATGGCGACGAGGTCGGGGTCGTCGAATGCTTCTTGGCGGAGCCGCCACAGGCCCCCGACGCCAGCACGACGAGGCAGGCGGCGGCCAGTACCGAGATCACTCTGCGGGGGTGAAGCGAGCGAGGTACTCGGCGCGAGAACGTTGATCCGATCACGGGTGCAGTTCGGTGCCGAGGGCGGCATTGGATGTGCGCCCGGTTGGTCTCTTTTCGAGGAAATGCAATCCAGGTCGCATCTCGGCGTCGGAGATGTCGCAACGAACCCCTGCGACCCGAGGAGGAACTACGGGTGTCTTCTGACGAGCGGGCCCTCGACGCGCTGATCGAGGAGTCCGAGGATCTACACGCCGACGCCATGCGATCGACGCGCACGGCGCTCGACGACATGGTCGACCAGGGCCAGGCCCGCCGCGCCAGCGGTGGGTTCGACCCTGAGGAGCTGGCCAGCTACCACACCAACCGCCGGAACCTGTTGTCGACCGCCCTCAAAGGCGCAGCGGTGGCCGGCGCAGGTGTGGTCGGCGTCGGGCTGCTCGACTCCCTGACGTCGCCGCTGTTTGCGCAGTCCAACCCGGACGTGGCTGCGGCCCAGACCGCCGCCTCGCTCGAGAACCTGGCGGTCGCCGTCTACCAGAAGGCGGCCGGGCTGCCGTTCATGAAGAACATCCCCAACCCGGCCGGTGCCACGGTCGTCGCCTTCGTCACCAAGACCATTGCCCAGCACACCGACCACGCCAATGCGTTCAACGGCGCGGCGATGCGGTTGGGCGGCAAGGCGCAGACGGGCGTGGACAAGCCCGTCTTCGACACCGTGGTCACGCCGACCTTGCCCAAGCTGAAGACGCCCCTCGACGTGGTGAACTTCGCTGCGACGTTGGAGCTGGTGGCGGCCGAGACGTACGCAGCCGAGACGGCAGCGGTAAGCGACGCCGATCTGCGGGGCACCTTCGCCTCGATCATGGGGGTCGAGAACCAGCACCGAGCGATCCTGCTGGCGGTGGCCGCGCTGTTGCAGAACAACCTGGCCAACCTCGTGATGTTGGGTCCGCCCGCCGACAAGCTCCCCGCCGCGGCGGGGGAAGTCGGTTTCCCGGACTCGTTTCTCAAGACCGATCAGGCACGGCCTGCGACGGAAGGGGCGGTGGCCTGATGCGATTCCGCAAGAACACGATGGCAATCTCGGAGGCCGAACTGGTCGTGATGACCAACGATCTCCAGGACGCCCATCACGAGACGTTGCCGCAGATGCAGGAGGCCGTTTCGGAATGGGCAGAGGTCAACGGCATGCTGCGGGGCGGCATCGACAAGCTCGGTGCCACCGCGACCAGTCGGCGGACCTTCCTGCTCGGGGTCGGCGCGGCTGCCGGAGGCCTGGCCATCGCCGCGTGCGGGAAGTCCTCGAAGAAGTCCTCAGGCGCGGCCGCGGCCAGCGGCGGGAATCAATCCCTCAGTGGGGATCTCGCCGTGGCCGCACTGGCGGCCAGCCTGGAGAACCTCGCCGTGCAGACGTATCAGGCCGGCGTCGACGCCGCCACCAAGGGCGCGCTGGGCGCCGTGCCCCCGGCCGTCGCGACGTTCGCCACGACCGCCCAGTCCCAGCACAAAGACCACGCGGCAGCCTGGAACGCGATCCTCACCAAGGCAGGTAAGAAGGCCATCACCGGTGTTGACCTCACGGTGAAGGATGCCGTGGTGACGCCCGGCTTCGCGCAGGTGAAGGACGTGGTCGGCCTGGCCAAGTTCGCCCTCGGTCTCGAGAACGTCGCAGCCGCCACGTATCTCAACGGCATCCAGCACGCCATCAAGGACAAGGGCGCCATTCAGGTGGCGGCGAGCATTCAGCCCGTCGAGATGCAGCACGCGGCGATCCTCAACTTCGTCCTCGGGCAGTACCCGATCCCGGACTCGTTCGCCAAGACCGACGGCGCCCGCGGTCCCTCCGACAAGATCGGCTGACCCTCGCCATCCGCCCGGCCGGTGACCGACCGGCCGGGCGGGATGGTCTAATCACCACGCCGACGCGCCCGTCAGCCGCGGACGTAGCGCTTATGAGGCGAAGATGCCGCCGTCGCAGGTGATGACGTCGCCCACCGTGAAGGAACCGGCACGCGAACTGAGGAAGATTGCCAGTCCCGCGATGTCCTCGGGCGTCCCGACGCGGCCGCGAGGGACGGTGCGGCCGAGGGCGGCCCAGTCCGTTCCTTCGACATCGCCCTTGGTGCCGACGCCCGTGCTGAGCATCCAGGTCGGGAACGGTCCCGGCGCGATCGCGTTGACGAGCACGTTTCGGGGCGCCAGGCGGGCGGCGAACTCGCGCGTCAACGCGTGCAGCGCCGCCTTGGACGGACCGTAGGCGTAGCCCTCGAAGACGGGCGTGCGTAGGCCGTCGATCGACCCGATGTTGATCACGCGGGCCGGGTCGTCGGGCGACGCCGACGCCTCCAGGAGCGGCAGCATCCGCTGGGTGAGAAAGAAGACACCTTTGAGGTTGGTGTCCATGACCTTGTCCCAACCGTTTTCGGGGAACTGCTCGAGCGTTGCTCCCCATGAAACCCCGGCGTTGTTGACGAGGATGTTCAGCCGCTCCTCGCGCTCGCGCAGCGCCGCCGTCAGCGTGTCGATGCCGTCGAGCTTCGACAGGTCAGCGGGCAGCGACACGCACGTGCCGCCGTACTCCTTGGCCAGCCGCTCGGCGGTGGCGTCGCAGGCGTCCGCCTTGCGCGAGCTGATGTACACCGTGGCGCCGTTGGCGAGGAACCCGGCCGCGATCATCTGGCCTATGCCCCGCGAGCCACCGGTGACAAGTGCGGTCTTGCCCTCGATCGAAAACAGCGTGTTCAGATCCACGATTTGATCCTTTACGAGTGGGGTGCGGGCGCTCAGACGGC
>JAFATL010000317.1 GCA_019243975.1 Actinomycetota bacterium
ACCCGCGGGCGCGTGGCCGCCCTGCTCCTCGACCCAGCGCCGCACCGAGTCGGCCGCGCCCTTACGGATCGACCGGCCCTCCCACTCGATGCCCGACATGCGCGTCTGGGCGGTAAACGGCACCAGCTCGGCCCCCGGCATCTCCCGCGGCTGCAAGCCGTAACGGGTACCCGCCAGCTCGACGATCGAGCGGCCCTCCGGGGTCTCGTCGGCCAGTGACGACAGGAGGACGACCTCGGCCAAGGCGTCTTCCTTGGTACCGCCGACGGGGATGAACTCCGCCGCCATGCGATTGCCGTAGGTGATCGTGCCCGTCTTGTCGAGCAGCAGCGTCGAGACGTCGCCCGCCGCCTCGACCGCCCGGCCCGACATCGCCAGCACGTTGCGCTGCACCAGGCGGTCCATGCCGGCGATGCCGATGGCCGACAGCAACGCGCCGATGGTCGTGGGGATGAGACATACCAGCAGCGCGACCAACACGGTCGTGGGCTGCTTGGCGTGCGAGTAGATGGCAAAGGGCTGCAGCGTCACCACGGCCAGCAGGAAGATGATGGTGAGGCTGGCCAGCAGGATGTTGAGAGCGATCTCGTTCGGCGTCTTCTGTCGGCTCGCACCTTCGACCAACGCGATCATCCGGTCGATGAAGCTCTCGCCCGGCTTGGTCGAGATCTGCACGACGATGCGGTCCGACAGCACGCGGGTGCCGCCGGTGACGGCCGAGCGGTCGCCGCCCGATTCACGAATGACCGGCGCCGACTCGCCGGTGATGGCCGACTCGTCGACGGCGGCGATGCCCTCCACCACATCACCGTCACCGGGGATCAACTGACCGGCTTCGACCACCACCCGGTCGCCCACGTTGAGCGACGCCGAGGGTGTCTCGACCGCCGAACCGTCGGGCCGCAACACGAACGCGACGGTCTCCGAGCGCGTCTTGCGCAAGGTGTCGGCCTGCGCCTTGCCCCGCCCTTCCGCCAGCGCCTCGGCGAAGTTGGCGAACAGGACGGTGAACCACAGCCAGATCGCCACCAGGCCGACGAAGACGTTGTCGGCCGTGCTGGCGTGGGGGAGGTCGCGGAAGAACAGCACGGTCGTCCAGACGCTGCCGACCAGCACCACGAACATCACCGGGTTGCGCGCCTGTGTCCGCGGGTTGAGCTTGATGAGTGAGCCCACGACGGCGCGGCGCACGATGGGGCCGTCGAACATCGATCGAGCGGAACGCGTCCGCACCTTGGGCGGCCGCGCCTCCGGGGGCGGCACGAGATCTTCGGCGTGTTGGGTGACGGGGGTGACAGTCATCTCGCTCCTCAGAACCGACCCACGAGGTGCTCGACGACGGGGCCGAGCGACACGACGGGGAAGTACGTCAGCCCCACGACGATGATCACGACGCCGAACATCAACCCACTGAACAGAGGCGTGCCCGTCGGAAAGGTGCCCGCAGTTGCCGGGACGTGCTTCTTGCGGGCCAGGGACCCGGCGATGGCGAGCACGATCACCATCGGCAGCAGCCGGCCGATGAGCATCACGATGCCGAGCGTCGTGTCGTACCACTGTGTGTTGGCAGTCAGGCCGCCGAACGCCGAGCCGTTGTTGTTGAACGCCGACGTGAAGGCGTAGACGATCTCGCTCAGCCCGTGTGGTCCGCTGTTGGCCCGTGACGCCAGCGCCGAGTGCAGCACCACCGATGCGCCGGCAAAGGCGAGGATGGCGATCGCGGGGAGCAGGATGTAGAGCGCCACCAGCTTCATCTCACTGGCTTGGATCTTCTTGCCCAGGTACTCGGGCGTGCGCCCGACCATCAGGCCGGCGATGAACACGGAGAGCAGGGTGAAGATCAGCATGGCGAACAGGCCCGAGCCGGTGCCGCCGGGGCTCACCTCGCCGTACATCATGTTGACGAGCGTCGTGCCGCCGCCCAGCGGCGTGAGGCTGTCGTGGGCGCAGTTGACGGCGCCGTCGGACGTACTCGTCGTCGACGCTGCATAGATGCCACACGACACGGGGCCGAACCGCGCCTCCTTACCCTCCATGTTCCCGCCCGCTTGGAGCGCGGTCGTCTTCTGTGTCGCGCCAAGTGCAGTCAGCTTCGGGTTCCCCCGCGCCTCGAGAGGCGTGACGACCAGCAGCATGCCGAGCCACAGCACGAACATCACCGCGAACACGACCCAGCCCTGTTTGGTGTCGCGCGCCATCTTCCCGAACGTGTAGGTGAGGGCGAACGGGATGCCGAGCATCAGCCAGACCTGCGCCAGGTCGGTGAGACCGGTGGGGTTCTCGAACGGGTGCATGGAGTTGGTGCCGAAGAAGCCCCCGCCGTTCTGCCCGCCCTCCTTCACCGCTTCCTGGCTGGCGAGCGGTCCGCCGGGAATGGTCTGTGTCTGGCCGGCAACGGTGGTCACGGTCCTGGAGGCGTGGAAGTTGTCGATCACGCCTTGGCTCATGAACACGATGGCGAACAGGAAGGTGAGCGGCAGCAGGATGCGTGTGCACGTGCGGATCAAGTCGACCCAGAAGTTGCCGATGGTCGTCGAACGCCGGCGGACGAGCCCGCGGATCAGCGCCACCGCCACCGCCGCGCCGGCGGCCGCCGACACGAAGTTGTGGAACGCCAGGCCCGTCATCTGCGACAGGTGGCTCATCACGCCGTCGCCGTACGCCTGCCAGTTGGTGTTGGTGAGGAAGCTGACCGCGGTGTTGAACGCCAGCTTGGGCTCGATGCCCTTGGAGTGGTCCGGGTTGAGGAACAGGTGGCCCTGCAGCCGCAGCTGCAGGTACAGCACCAGCACCGACACCAGGCTGAAGGCGAGCAGTGAGAGCGCGTAGACCGTCCACCGCTGCTCGCCGTCGG
>JAFATL010000393.1 GCA_019243975.1 Actinomycetota bacterium
GCCCAAGATCCTGGCCGGCGTTATCCAGTTCGCCATCGGCTACACCGAGCCGGGCTCGGGCACCGACCTGGCGTCGCTCAAGACCAAGGCCGAGCGCGACGGTGACCAGTGGCTGATCAACGGCCAGAAGATCTTCACCAGCATCGCCGAGCACGCCGACTACATCTGGCTGGCGGCCCGCACCAACCCCGACGCGCCCAAGCACCGCGGCATCTCGATCTTCGCGGTTCCGACGGACACGCCGGGCTACTCGCGCACACCGATCCGCATCATGGGCGACGCCAAGACCAACGCCACCTACTACGACAACGTCAAGGTGCCGGGCGACGCACTCATCGGCGAGGTCAACCGGGGCTGGGACCTGATCGTCAACCAGCTCAACCACGAGCGGGTCGCGCTCGGGCCGCCCGGGTGGATCGAGCGTCAGTACAACGGCGTGAAGCAGTGGGCCGCCGAAACGAAGACGGAGGACGGGCGGCGCGTCATCGACCAGGACTGGGTGCAGCTCAACTTGGCGCGCGTCCACGCCAAGCTCGAGGTGCTCCGCCTCATGAACTGGAAGGTGGCATGGAGCGAGACGGCGGGCACGCTCAACCCCGCCGATGCGTCGGCCACCAAGGTGTACGGCACCGAGCTGTACACCGAGGCGTACCAGCTGCTGCTCGAAATCCTCGGGCCGGCCGGCTCGCTCAAGCGCGGTTCGCAGGCGGCGGTGTTGCAGGGGTCGCTCGAGCGCGCGTACCAGGGCACGCTCATCCTCACCTTCGGCGGCGGCACCAACGAGGTCCAGCGCGACCTCATCGCCATCTTCGGCCTCTCGATGCCACGAAGCATTTCGACATGAGACAGGGCATCTCGACATGAACTGGGAGCTCACCGAGGAGCAGCAGGCGATCAAGGAGCTGACCGGCCAGATCCTCGACAGCGAGCGCGCCACGTGGGACGAGCTGGCCAAGGCCGACCTGCTGGGTGCCTGCCTGCCCGAGGAGTTCGGCGGCAGCGGCCACGGCATCTTCGAGCTGGGCCTCATGCTCGAGGAGCAAGGACGCGCCGGCGTGCATCTCCCACTGCTGCCGACGGTGGTGTGCGCCATGGCCATCGCCCAGTTCGGGACCGATCAGCAGAAGCGCGACTGGCTGCCGGGCGTGGCCACCGGCGAGGTCGTGCTCACCGCCGTCCTCAGCGACGACCCGCCCTACGCGCCGTACGCGCGCCAGGCGGCGGCCATCTTCGTCGGCAACAACATCTTCGAGCCGAGTGCGCTGGAGATCCTCGACCTCGACACCACCAGCGGCGAACCGCAGGGGCTGGTGAGGGTGCGTGGCGGCACCGCCAGTGGGCACACCCGCGCCAACCGGTGGTTGCTCGATCGGTGGACGGCGGGCCTGTGCATGCTGCAGGTGGGTTTGTGCGAGAAGGCTCTGCACCTCACGGCCGACTACACGGCGGGACGCGAGCAGTTCGGCAAGCCGATCGCCACGTTCCAAGCCGTCGGGCAGCGGGCGGCCGATGCGTACATCGACACCGAGGCGGTGCGCCTCACCGCCTACCAAGCGGCCTGGCGCCTGAGCGAGGGCCTACCGGCTGCCGATGAGCTGGCGGTGGCGAAGTTCTGGGCAGCCGAGGGCGGCAACCGCGTGATGCTGGCGGCGCAGCATCTGCACGGCGGCATCGGCGTCGACATGGACTACCCGCTGCACACGTTCACGACGTGGACCAAGCAGATCGAGCTCACGCTGGGCAGCGCCACGCCGTCGCTGCTCCGCCTCGGCCGCAGCATCGCCGCCAACGCATAGGAGAGTCATGGAGTTCGGCTACTTCGCCCAGGCCTTCGTGCCCGAGTTCGAGATGGAAGCCGAGCCGGGCGCCGAGCACCGTCGCTTGATGGAGAACCTCGAGTTCGCCGTCGAGTGCGACCGCCAAGGCGTCAAGTACATCTGGTGTCCCGAGCACCACTTCCTCTACGAGTACTCGCACATGCCGGCGCCGGAGGTGTTTCTCTCCTTCGTCGGCGCCCGCACGTCGAACATCCACCTCGGCACCGCCATCACCAACACCACCCCGCCAGTGAACCACCCGGCGCGTATCGCCGAGCGAGCCGCCATGCTCGACCAGCTGAGCGAGGGCCGCTTCGAGTTCGGCACCGGCCGCGGCTCGTCCACGACCGAGGTGCTCGGGTTCGGCATCCCCGACCTCGACATCACCAAGGACATGTGGGACGAGACCATCCGCGAGTTTCCGAAGATGTGGAAGCAGCAGTCCTACAGCTTCGAGGGCAAGTACTTCTCGATGCCACCCCGCAACGTGCTGCCCAAGCCGTACACGCAGCCGCACCCGCCCATGTGGGTGGCGTGCGGCTCGCCTGCCACCTTCGAGAAGGCGGGCTCGCTCGGCCTTGGCGCGTTCTGCTTCACCACCGGCGCCCCCGACTCCATCGCGCCGCTGATCAAGGCCTACAAGGACGCCGTCGCCCACGCCACGCCGGTCGGCGACTACGTCAACGACAACATCCTCTGCGTGTCGACCTTCCTCTGCATGGAGGATCGCAACGAGGCGTTCGAGGTCGCGTCGAACATGCACATGAGCTACTACTCGTCGCTCGTGTTCCACTGGCTCGACAACATCCAGCGCCCCGCCCACGTGCCGGAGTGGCCGGCCAAGATCCCCGAGCCCCCTGCCGAGTTCCTGCCGTCGCTGGTCGAGTCGGGCGCTGTGTGCGTCGGCGACCCCGACGACGTGGCCAGCGTGATCCAGAAGTACGAAGACATCGGCTGCGACCAGATCGTGTTCAGTCCGCTGTCGACGACCATGGGCTACGAGCGGGCCGTCTCCTCCCTGCAGCTGTTCGCCAAAGAGGTGCAACCCCGCTTCGACAAGGACCCCGTCCACCGCACCACGAGAATGCGCGAGGCCGCCGCGTCCGTCTGATCAGGTCGTGGGCTGTCTCGGCTCCATGCCGGCGGCGCGGTAGACGGCGTCGATGACCTTCATGTTGGCGATCGACTCAGTCGGTGGGGTGAGGGTGGGTGCGCCGCGGAGCACGGCGTCGGCGAAGGCCTGCAGCTGGTACTGGTAGGTCGGGATCTTCGGGAAGCGCTCGCGGCGGGTCGAGCCGTTCGACTTGACGGTGAAGCGGTGCATGAACTGCGGTGCGACCGGGTTGAAGATCTTCAGCTCACCCTTGGTGCCGACCACGCGCGCGGACATGCGCAGGAACTTGCTCGACAGCATCGAGGTGGTGATGCGGCCCGTGAAGCCGCCGGGGAAGGCGAAGTCGGCCACGACGGTCTGGTCGACGCCGGGAGAGCGCTGCTTGGCGACCGCACGGGTCACGTCCGGCTCGGCTCCGGCGAGCGTGCGCAGCATGTGGATCGTGTAGCAACCGGCGTCCATCAGCGCGCCGCCGGCCAGGGGGAGGCTCCAGCGGATGTCGCGGAACCGCGGCAGCGGGAACACCATCTGGGTGTGGATGTGGCGGAGGTCGCCGAGCTCCCCGCTCTGGATGATCTCGACCGCGCGGGCCGCCAGCGGGTGGTAGCGCCAGTGGAAGGCCTCCATCACGACCTTGCCCGTGCGATCGGCGACGGCCTTCACCTGCTCGGCTTCCTGGGCGTTGGCCGTGAACGGCTTCTCGCACAGCACGTGCTTGCCGGCCTCGAGAGCGGCGATCGTCCATACGCCGTGCAGACCGTTGGGCAGGGGGTTGTAGATGGCGTCGATCTCGGGATCGTCGATCAGCGCCTTGTAGCTGTCGAGCACTCGCGGGATGCCCTGCTTGTCGGCGAACTCCTTCGCCCGCGCCATATCGCGGGCCGCCACCGTGGTGACCTCCACGTCGGGCACGTTCTTGGCCGGCTTGGTCAGGGCGTTGGGCGTGATGCGAGCCGCGCCCAGGGTGCCAATGCGCACGCGGTCCATCGTCATGTCGCCCGCGTCAGGTCGGGGCCACGGCGAAGGGTGTGGCCGCCGTCGATGGCAAAGCACTGGCCCGTCACCCACGACGACTCGGGCCCGCACAAGTAGCGAACCCCGGCGGCGACGTCTCCGACCGTGCCGAGCCGGCCCAGGGGCATCTGCTCGATGTAATCGTTCACGATGCCCTCGTTGCTGTGCAGCATCGTCGCCAGCTCGGTCGGCACCAACCCCGGGCGCACCGCGTTCACCCGGACGTTGACCGCCCCCAGTTCGTCGGCGGCTCCCTTGACGAGCGCTTCGAGGGCGGCCTTGCTCACGCAGTACGGCGTCATCATGCGGTGGGTGAGGGGCGCGGCGATCGACGAGATGGCGACGATCGAGCCGCCGCCACTCTCGGCCATGCGGGGCGCCGCGTGCTTGATCATCAGGAAGGCGCCGGTGAGGTTCGTGTCCATCACCGCCCGCCACGCGTCGAGGTCGACC
>JAFATL010000402.1 GCA_019243975.1 Actinomycetota bacterium
GGCCGCCGTCATGCGCCGCCCCGAGGAGCCCCTCACGGCCGAGGTACTGGCCAAGGTCACCTGCCCGGTCCTGCTCGTCATCGGCGACAAGGACTTCGCCGGCCCGCCCGAGCCGCTCGCCGAACTGCTCCCGAACGTCAAGGTCACGATGCTGCGCGGCGTCGACCACCTGGGCACGCCCGGCGACTTCGGCTTCATCGACGCCGCTCTCGGCTTCATCGAAGCCGTTCCGGCCTGAGCCCCACGTCCAAGAGGCGATACAGGGGCGTAATTCCCCCCTCAACTACCTCCTGGACGTTGGAGCAAACGCCGAGAAGGCTCATTATGTAAAGTCAGGCAGGAAGGATCCGAGGTCGGGATCAGGACGATGCTCCCCTTCACCCGAGGCGTCGGAGGGCGGCTTCGAGACGCTCGAGACCTGCCTCGTCGGGCACCGCAACCCTGGCGTAGCCGGGCAAACCAAAGCTGGCGCAGTCGCGCACCAGCACGCCGTGCGGAGCCAGCCGGTCCCGCAGCCCGGCGGCGTCGGCGCACAGGAGCCAGTTGGCGTCGGCGGGCTGTGGGGCGAAAGGGCTGAGGAGTGCTCGGAGTTGGTCCCGGAGGGCGGCGATGCGGGCGGCCCAGGCGGCCAGGTCGGCGGTGGCCAGGAAGTCGGGGATCGCAGCGGCGGCCACTCCCCCGACCGACCAGTGCGGCTGGCGGCGGGCGAAGGGCTCGATGTCGTCGGCGAGGATGTAGCCGAGGCGGAGGCCCGGGCAGGCGAACAGCTTCGTCAGCGACCCGACCACCACGACGGCCGGGTCGCCCCGGGTCCACTGCCCCGTGGCCAGCGGGTAGAAGGCCTCGTCCCACACGCCGGCCATCTCGGCGGCCTCCGCCAGCCGACCCGTCGGGTTGTTGGGATTGGAACGCCATCGCGGCCCGGCGTTGTCCCGCGGGAGGAGGCCGAATTCGGGCTCGTCCACGTGCCCACCGAGCTCCGACGAGACGAGGGCGATGGCCTCGGCTCCGCCGTTGGTGAGCAGCAGGCGCGAGCGATCGACCCCGATAGCGTCCGCCAGGGCGGCCGTTGCTCGTGACGGGTCCGGATAGCGACCCACGGCGTCGAGGTGACGGGCCAGGACCGGCCGGGGATCGGGAGCGGCGGGGTTGAGGCTGGCCGAGAGATCGAGGACGTCGATGCCGAGGGCGCGGGCGACGCGCTCGCCGTCCCCGCCGTGGGCTCCGGGCGAAGGGATCACGGCGCCGCCAGTGCCAGTGCGACGGTGACGTGCTGCGACAGCGCGACGGCACGGCCGATGTCGCGCGGCTCCGCCACGCGACCGTCGCCCAGGACGGGCCTGGTTTCGGTGCGGTTGCCGTACCGGTTCGTTCCCCCGAGGCGCAGGCCCAGGGCGGCCGCGAAGGCGGCTTCCGCCACGCCGGCGTTCGGTGACGGGTGGGCCGGGGCCTGCACGCGTACGGCGTGCAGAACGCGCCCGCTCGCCGCCGGTCGTACCGCCGCGACAAGTGCTGCGGTCACGCGCGCCGGCAGGTAATTGGCGGCGTCGTCGAGGCGGGCGCTGGCCCACCCGAAGCGGCGGTAACGGTCCGAGCGATGCCCGACCATGGCGTCCATCGTGTTGACGGCCCGGTAGGCGCCGGCCAGGTTCACGCGTCCCCAGAGGTAGGGCGCCACGATGGCGTCGACGGTGTTCTCGGCCACGGACTCGACCGTGGCCCGCACGATCTCCTCGACGTCGAGATCCGTCGGGTCTCGACCCACCAGAGCGGGTAGCCGCTCGCGGCTCAGGGCGATGTCGCCGGCCTCGAGCGCGGCAGCCACACCGGATGCCTCGGCCCAGAGAGCGCGCCCGGCTACCGCGACGTAGGTGGAGAGCCACCTCGGGGCGACGAGCGCGCTACTCGCCCCGATCGCCACCCCGAACGCCGTGTAGAGCGCGCCGGTGACGCGGCTGTCGGTGTACATCCGTCGTTCGACCGCGCCCATCAGCGCACCGAACCCCACCACGGGATGCATCACCGTCGGAGGTTCACCGAGCAGGCGATCGAGGAGCAGGGCCAGCACCGTCAGCCGATACCTCGCAGCACCGCTTCGCGCACCGCCCGGGCGAGAGGTGCGCCCGACGCCGACCGAGGGCCTCCGAATGGCTGCGGCGTGCCGATTTCGGGGCAGGCGACGCACACCGCGTCCGTCGGCGTCCCCGTCGCCGGGATCCCTGCTTCCTGAATGGCCTGCACCTTGGCCTCGGCCACGGTGGTAGCCGCGTTCACCAGCGCGGCATCGCTCAACCGCTCCGGAACGAGCGCGATCACATTGATCGTGCCCACCTCGGAGACGGGAGCATCGTCCGGCGCGGCGGCAGCCAGGATCGGTATGCCCAGACCCACGGTGGCCACGACTTCCACTCCCCCCTCCGTAGCCGTGCGGTGACGGCGAACGTCGACGGCTGTCATGAGCCCGACCCCGGGTCCGGTCAAGCGCAGGCCGCGTGCGATGGCCAACAGGTGTCGATCCGGATCCGGTCGCCCGTACCCCGACGGAACCTGGGCGTTGACGATCCACCCTCGCGAACCGATTCCCCCGCCCAGCACCGCGGTGCTGACGCATCGCATCGGCGAACGGAAGCGCCACACGAGGACGGCCATTTCCCGGCCGTCCTCCGAGCGCGACGCAATCTGCGGGGACATGGGCGGCGGCGTTCCGGCAGCCCTACTGCAACGTCGGCGCGTCGCTCGTGGTGCCCTCGAAGCGCTGTTGGAACGAGTCGACCGCCTTCTGCAGGTCGGCCGGCTGCAGTGTGCGCAGCACGCTCGTCATGGCGCCGAAGAACGTGCGGGTCGGGCTGACGAACCAGCTGCCGTTGCGCTGGACGGTGATGATGCCGCCGTGCAGCTTGGAGAAGTCGGGCAGGAACCCGAGTGCGTCCTTGGTCTGGGCGTCGTTCTGGCAGAAGTGGCCCTTGCCTCCCTTGAGCTGCGGCGGCAGGTCGGCCATGTCGCGGACGCTCAGCCCGTTGACGCTCACGTCTGCGCACTGGCCCTCGGCCTTCACCGAGAAGCGCACCTTCTCGATCTGCACGCTGAACGCCACACTCGAGAGGTGGACGGTCGCGGTGTCACCCGTCTTGTCGGATGACAGCTTGATGTCGTCGATCGTCGCCTTGAAGTTGCTGGCCGCGTCGGCCGCGCTCTTCTTGGCGTCATCGAGGAACATCGGCGCGTAGTCGTCGAGAGCGCGCGCCTCGTCGGGCGCCAGCAGCTCGAGCATCCGTTGCACGTCGAGGGTGGTGAAGCTGCGCAGCATCGACTCGACCGCCTTCTCGGGTGTCGCTTCGCCGCGCGCTTGCAACCCGTGCCCGAAGTTGGGTGCGGGCCGCCCCGCGTCCTTCCGCGCCGCTTCCGCGATCGTGTAGGCGAGGCTCACGTACCAGTGCCCGTCTTCCTTCACGGTCACCATGCTGACGGGGCTGCCCGTGTCGATCGACGACGAGTTCGTCTGCGAGTCGGGCGAGTCCTTGAGCTGCTGGTCGAACATCTTGTGGAGGAAGTCGCCCATCGGCAGCGCCTTCACATTGATCGTGTTGTGGGCGGTCCCGGCGGTGATCTCGACGGTGGTGATGCCGTCGGCCAACGGCGTGGTCTTGTACTTGAGGTTGTCGAACTTGAAGTCGAGGCCCTTGATCTTGTGCAGATCGGTGTCGGCCGACAGCACCTTCAGGCGCTTGAGCTCGTTGGTGACGTCGACCAGCCCGCCCTGCAGGGCGTTGCGCTCAGACGGCGGCAGTGAGTCGAGCATTCCCAGGGTGTCGACGTCGGCCGCCGCGTTGACGAGCTTCTGCACCGCCGCGGTGGGGCTGTTGGTGCCGCCGCCGCTGTTGGCCAGCACCACCGCCACGACCGTGCCCGCCAGCACCGCCACGATGCCGATCCAGACGGCGGCCAGGCGCAGTGGTCCCCTCCCCCGCTCGGGCTGCGGGACCGGCAGCTCCTCGCTCGTCGCCCCCGCGCCACCCTGCTCGCTGTCGCTCACGTTGCCTCCCCGTTTGCCCTTCGTGGTCTCAGCCGCATCGCCGTCCACACCGCACCTGCGACCGCCGCCGCCCCCGCGACTGCGCCCACCGCGGGCCCGACCAGCGCATGCACCGTCGACCGCCACACGATGACGGCGCCGGCGATGGCGATCCCCCCGGCCACC
>JAFATL010000499.1 GCA_019243975.1 Actinomycetota bacterium
GTCTCCATGTAGAGGAACCCGGCGTCGAAGCCAGACAGCCGCTGCACGGGCACGAGTCTCTCACCCCCTGCGGGAGCTGGCACTCAGAAGTACCGTCGCGTCCGTGGCGTCCTACAACCTGTCCGAGCTGTTCGAGTTCGTCGTCGACCACTGCCCCGACCGGGAGGCCATCGTCGCCGACGAGCGGCGCCTGACCTACGCCCAGCTCGACGAGCGGTGCAACCGGCTCGCCCACCACCTGGCGTCCCTCGGTGTGGGCCCGGGCGACTTCGTCGGCCTTCAGATGGTCAACGGCACCGAGTACATGGAGGGCATGCTCGCCTGCTTCAAGCTGCGGGCCGTGCCCGTCAACGTGAACTACCGGTACGTCGAGGCGGAGCTGCGCTACCTGTTCGAGGACGCCGACCTGGTGGCGCTGCTCGTGCACGACGAGTTCGCCGAGCGGGCCCGGGCCGCCGCCCCGCCGTCGCTCAAGCACCTCATCGTGGTCGAGGACGACTACGAGGACCGGTTGGCGGCCGCGTCACCCGAGCGTGACTTCGAAGGCCGCACGTCCGACGACATCTACGTCGTGTACACCGGCGGCACCACCGGCATGCCCAAGGGCGTGCTGTGGCGCCACGAGGACATCTTCAAGGCGGCCCTGGGCGGGGGCGACGTGTTCCAGACGGGCAACTTCATCAAGACGCCCGAGGAACTGCCCAGCCGCATCCCCGACCCGGGCATGACCACGTTGCCGACGCCGCCGCTGATGCACTCGAGCGCGGCGTGGTTGGCGTTCTCCACGATCTACGGCGGCGGGAAGATGGTGCTGGCGCCGCGCGGGCGCTTCGAGCCGGACACCATCCTGCGACTCATCGGCGACGAGGGCGTGAACACCGCCGTCGTCGTCGGCGACGCCATGGCCCGCCCGCTGATGGACGCCTACGAGGCGAAGCCCGACGCCTACGACGTGTCGTCACTGTTCGTCATCGGCTCCGGCGGCGCCATCCTCTCGCCCGCCAACAAGGTGCGGCTGTCGGAGCTGTTCCCCAACGTGATGGTGGTCGACGGCTACGGCTCGTCGGAGACGGGCACGCTCGGCACCAAGGCCACGATGCAGGGCAACGCGGACTCGGGGCCGCGCTTCAGCGTCAACGACCAGACGCTGGTGCTCGACGACGACGGGAAGCCGGTCGAGCCGGGGTCGGGCGTCACGGGCCGCCTGGCGCGCCACGGCCACATCCCGCTCGGCTACCACAAGGACCCCGAGAAGACGGCCAAGACGTTCGTCGAGTTCAACGGCCGCCGCTACGTGCTGCCCGGCGACATGGCGCAGGTCGAGGAGGACGGCACGGTCGTGCTGCTCGGCCGCGGCTCGGGCAGCATCAACACGGGCGGCGAGAAGGTGTTCCCCGAAGAGGTCGAGGCCGCCCTCAAGGCCCACGACGACGTGGTGGACGCGATCGTCGTCGGTCTGCCTGACGAGCGGTGGGGCGAGCGCGTCGTCGCCATCGTGCAGCCGCGGCCGGGGACGACGCCGACGCTCGAGGACCTGCAGGCGTTCAGCCGCGAACACATCGCCGGCTACAAGGTGCCGCGTGCCGTTTGCATAGTGGAACAGATGGTGCGGTCACCCAGTGGAAAGGCCGACTACCGCTGGGCCAAACAGTTCGCTTCTGACGCGATCGGGTAACCGATTCCGCGCGCGCGGCGTCGTACAGTGACGTGATGACGACGCGAAGGTCGTTGGCGGAAGCAGCACTGCGCCGCGTGTTCCATGTGCCGCCCAGCGGAGAGCTGCCGGCGGGTTGGTCGATCGAGCTGCCCGGCCGGGGCACGACGTTCGTGAGCGAGATCCCCGGGCCCGAAGGGGCACCGACGATCTTCCTGCTGCACGGCTTGGCCTGCACCGCCTACCTCAACTGGTACCCCGCCCTGCCGGCCCTGGCCGGCAAGTACCGCGTGGTGATGATGGACCTGCGCGGCCATGGTCGTGGCATCCCCATCGGCCGGCGCCTGCGGTTGCGCGACTGCGCCGAGGACGCGGTCGCGGTGGCCGACGCCCTCGGCATCGAGAAGTTCATCCCTGTCGGCTACTCGATGGGCGGCCCGGTGGCGCAGCTGATCTGGGAGCGTCACCCCGAGCGGGTCGACGGCATGGTGCTGTGCGCCACCGCCCGCAACTTCCGCGGGTCACCGCAGGAGCGGCTCTTCTTCATGATCCTGCCCACGATCGTGCTCGCCCTCGGCATGCGCCGGCGCGGCAGCCGCATCGATCCGGCCGAGATCATCGGCAAGCAGCTGGCCGATCTGCCCGCCGACATGAGCGTGAGCGACATCGGCGTGCCGTCGTGGGCGTTCGACGAGTTCCGGCGCACCAGCCCGTGGACGATGCTGCACGGCGTCAACG
>JAFATL010000639.1 GCA_019243975.1 Actinomycetota bacterium
GCCAGCGACACGTTGGCCATGTCGGTCGAGCCCGACATCTTGTCGGCCAGGTCACCGAGGTCGGGGAACACCCGGCCGAGCTCAGTGGCGTTGCGGCGGTAGACGTCGCGCAGGTCGGCGTCGTCGACCATCTCCGAGTACTTCGGGCTCATCTGCTTGATCTCCACCTGGCAGCCGGTGGCGAGGGCGCCGGCCTCGAAGCAGCGGTGCACGCGCGGCTCGAGCTCGTCGAGCTCGGCCAGCGTCTTGCTGCGGATGTACCACTTGCCGACGGTGTGGGCGGGCACCACGTTGGGTGCCTCGCCGCCCTTCACCACGATGCCGTGGATGCGGTCGCTGTACTTGATGTGCTGGCGCAGCAGACCGATGCTCGTCTGGGCGACGGTGAGGGCGTCGGCCGCGTTGATGCCGAGCTCGGGGAACGCCGAGGCGTGCGCTTCCTTGCCGGTGTAGTGCACGTCGACGTGGGCGACGGCCAGACACGGCATGCGGTCCATCTCGGTCGGTGCCGGGTGGACCATCATCGCCGCGTTGACGCCTGCGAAGGCGCCCCGCTCGAGCATCAGGATCTTGCCGCCGCCGCCCTCCTCGGCGGGCGTGCCCATCACCTTGACGGTGAGGCCGAGATCGTCTGCGAGCGGCGCCAGAGCCAGGCCCGCGCCCACGGCCGCCGAAGCGATGATGTTGTGACCGCACGCGTGGCCGATGCCGGGCAGCGCGTCGTACTCGGCACAGATGGCGATGGTGAGCGGGCCCGAGCCGGCGGTGGCGACGAACGCGGTGGGCAGGTCGCACACGCCCTTCTCCACCGTCATGCCGCCGTCGCTCAGCGCGCCGGCGACCCACTCGCTCGACTTCTCCTCTTCGAAGCACAGCTCGGGGTGGGCGTGCACCCGGTGGCTGAGGTCGACCAGCGTGTCGGCCGCCCCTTCCACCAGGTCCTTGGCGGCGGGCTTGGCGCCTACGTTCATACCGCCAGGTCTACTACTCGACGACGACGACGACGTCCCCGGCGCCGACGGTGTCGCCCGCCTTCACCTTGACCTCGGTGACCTTGCCCGACTTCTCGGCGTTGACGTTGTTCTCCATCTTCATCGCCTCGAGGATGCACACGGGCTGGCCGGCCTCCACCTCGTCGCCCACGTTGACGAGCACCTTCACGATCGTGCCCTGCATGGGAACCGTGACGGTGCCGCTTCCTTCGGCGCCGGTGCCGTGATGGGCGGCGCCCCGGGCGCGGGCGGGGCCGGCAGCGCGAGCACCCCCGCCGCCGGCGACGGCGACGACGGGCGCCACGTCGGGCACCCACAGCTTGACCTTGAACTTGCGGCCGTCGACCTCGACGTCGACGTCGCGCTGTACGCGCGCCTCAGCGCCGTCGGCGGGTGCCTCCTCGGCTGCCGGCTTGGTCGGGGCCTCGACCTCGGACAGGTCGAGCGTCTCCTCCACCCACTTGGTGCTGTGCGTCGCGGCGGCGAAGTCGGGGTGGCGGAGGATGGCGAGGTGGGCCGGGATCGTCGTGGCGATGCCCTCGATCTCCGTCTCCTCCAACGCGCGGATGGCGCGGCGCCGGGCCGAGTCGCGGTCGGCGCCCCACACGATCATCTTGGCGACGAGGTTGTCGTAGTACTGGCTGACGGTGTCGCCTGCCTCGTAGCCCGCGTCGGTGCGCGTGCCGAAGCCGTCGGGCCGGTCGAACTTGGTGATGGTGCCGGGCGACGGGAGGAAGCGGCCCTTGGCCGGGTTTTCGGCGTTGATGCGGCACTCGATGGCGTGACCGAAGCGCACGATGTCGGTCTGCTTGAACGGGATCGCCTCGCCCCACGCGATGCGCAGCTGCAGCTCGACCAGGTCGAGGCCGGTGACCATCTCGGTGACGGGGTGCTCCACCTGCAGGCGCGTGTTCATCTCGAGGAAGTAGAACGCGCCGTCCTGGTAGAGGAACTCGACGGTGCCGGCGTTGAGGTAGCCACACGCGAGGGCGACCTTGACCGCGGCCTGGCCCATCGCCTGGCGGATCTCGTCGGGGAACTCGGGGGCGGGGCTCTCCTCGATCAGCTTCTGGTGACGGCGCTGACTCGAGCAGTCGCGCTCGCCGAGCCACACGGCGTTGCCGTGGGTGTCGCAGAACACCTGCATCTCGATGTGACGCGGCCACGTGAGGTAGCGCTCGACGTAGCACTCGCCCCGGCCGAACCCCTTGAGCGCCTCGCTCTGCGCGGACTCCAGCGCGCCGGGTGCCTCGGCCGCGCTCTTGACGACGCGCATGCCGCGGCCGCCGCCGCCGAACGCGGCCTTGATGGCCACGGGCCAGCCGTGCTCGTTGCCGAAGCTGATGACCTCGTCGGCCGAGCTGAGGAACTCGCTGCGGCCGGGAACGCCCTCGACGCCTGCCTTCTCGGCGGCCAGACGGGAGCTGACCTTGTCGCCCATGACTTCGATCGCCTCGGGCGGCGGGCCGATGAACGTGACGCCCAGGTCGGTGATGGCCCGGGCGAAGTCGGTGTTCTCGGAGAAGAAGCCGTAGCCGGGGTGGACCGCCTCGGCGCCGCTGCGGCGGATGACGTCGAGGATGGCCTCGGTGTTGAGGTAGCTCTCGGCCGCCGTCTGGCCCCCGAGCGAATAGGCCTCGTCGGCCAGGCGCACGTGGAGGGCCTCGCGGTCCAGATCGGAGTAGACGGCGACGGTGCGGATGCCGAGCTCGCGGCAGGTGCGGATGACCCGCACGGCGATTTCGCCCCGGTTGGCGATGAGAACCTTGCTGAACATAGGAGCCATATGGTTAGCGCATCGAGTGGGACATCCGCCGCTTCGGCGAGCTCGACTCCACCAACCGCTGGCTCCTGGACGCGGCGCGTGACGGCGCGCCCGAGGGGACCGTGGCCGTGGCCGACCACCAGACGGCCGGCCGGGGCCGGCTGGGCCGGACCTGGGTGGCCCCACCAGGGGCGTCGCTTCTCATGTCGATCCTGCTGCGCCCGCGCCTGCCGCCCGAGCGCCTCCACCTGGCCACCGCCGCCGTGGCCCTGAGCGCGGCGGCGGCCCTGGACGGCGTCGCCGGGTTCCGGCCCGGCCTCAAATGGCCCAACGACCTGGTCGTGGACGACCGCAAACTGGCTGGCGTCCTGACCGAGATCGACGGCCCCAACGTCGTTCCCGGCATCGGTATCAACGTCAACTGGCCGCCCGACCTGCCCGACGAGCTGGCCCTGATCGCCACGGCCGTCAACCACGTCGCGGGACGAGAGATCGACCGCGATGCGCTCCTCGTTGCGCTCCTCGTCCACCTGTCTGATCGCTACGGCCACTGGTCAGAGGTGGCGAAGGAGTACCGGGCCAGCTGCGCCACCCTCCACCGCGTCGTCCGGGTGGACCTGCCCGACGAATCGTTCACCGGCACCGCCGCCGACGTCACCGATGACGGCCATCTGATCGTCGAGACCTCCGTCTGCCTCCGCACCGTGTCCGCGGGCGACGTGGTGC
>JAFATL010000672.1 GCA_019243975.1 Actinomycetota bacterium
GGCGCCCGCCTGTGCGATCGGTCGCGTGTTGCGATCGAGCCTCACCACCACCCTGCGCGCCGACTACGTGCGCACGGCGCGGGCCAAAGGCCTGTCGGAGGTGCGGGTGCTGCTCGGCCACGCGCTGCGCAACTCCATCGGCGCGGCTCTCTCGATGACGGGCTTGCAGGTGGGTCTGATGTTCGCCGGCGTGGTGGTCGTCGAGGAGGTGTTCGCGTGGCCGGGCATCGGCCTCTACACGGCCCAGTCGATCCCCCGCACCGACTTCCCCGCCATTGCCGGCGTGACCCTCGTGCTGGGCGCCGCCTACGTGATCGTCAACGCCGCCGTCGACGTGTTCCAGGCCCTCGCCGACCCCCGCATCGCCATCTGAGCCTGATCTAGATCTGGGCGGGCCGAACGACGCGCCCGCCACCCGCGTCGCAGACACCTGCTTCGATGTCGTAGACGGTGCGGCCCCGCACGAGTGTGCGGACCACGCGGCCGCGGAGGGCGCGGCCGATGAACGGCGAGGCGCGATGGCGGTCGAAGAGGTCTTTCGCCTCCACGCCCCATGACGCGTCGGGGTCGACCAACGCGAAGTCGGCGTCGTTGCCGACCGATATCGGGCCCTTGCCCGGGAGCCGGAGCGCGGCCGCCGCGGCCGTGAGAAGCCCGGCGATCCTCACCCGGTCGAGCCCGGCGTCGAGCAGCACGGCGAGTGTGAGCTGCACGCCGCTGATGCCGGCCCATGGGTGCGCTCCGCGCCGGAGGGCGGGCGGGCAGGGTGAGTGGTCGGACGCAATCCAGTCGATGTCGCCACCGCGCAGGCGGGCCCACAATCCCTCACGGTTGGCCGCCGATCGGATGGGTGGCGCGCAACGCGCCGTGGCGCCGATGGCGCGGACGTCGCCGTCGGTCAGGACCAGATAGTGGGGACACGTCTCGACCGTGACACCCGGCCACCGGCGCGCCTCGTCGACCGCTTCGCACGCGGAGGCATGCACGACGTGCAGGCGGGCGCCGGCTGCGCTAGCGATCGTCGCCGCCCAGCGCACCGACGCCACCTCTGACTCCGGACCCGAACCCAGCCGGCGATCCTCGCAGTGCACCGCCACCGGCACGTCGAAGGCGGCGGCGGCGGCGCACCCGGCAGCCAGGGAGGCGTCATCGACGGGCGGGAAGTCATCCCACCCGCTCGGGCACGCGAACGCCTTGAACCCGACCGCCCCTGCTTCCACCATCGCCGCGAGATCCCCGACCGAACGCGGCGTGAGACCGGCCCATAGGGCGACGTCGACGCGCGAGCGTTCGCGGGCTGCGGCGGCCTTGGCCCGCACAGCGTCCGCGGTCACCGTCGGCGGATCAGAGTCGATTGGCATGTCGACGACCGTTGTCACGCCGCCGGCGGCGGCGGCCGCACTGCCGTGATCGAAGCCCTCCCAGTCGGCGCGGCCGGGATCGTCGAAGTGCACGTGGGCATCCACGACTCCCGGGAACACGAGCAGCCCGTCGGCATCGACAACCTCCACGCCGAGTGTGTCGACGGTGCCGGGCGGTGTCAGGGCGACGACAACGCCGTCGTGGGCAACGACGTCGAGGCGCTCTGCACGTTCCGCCAGGACGACCACTCCCCCGCGGACGACGACGTCGCCCATCGCTACGGGGACGGCAAGGCGGGAATGCCGAACTCCGCTTCGAACGCGGGCCACACGTCGGGGTCGTGACCGGGCAGGAGGCGATACCCCTTCTCGGCGGCAATGGTCTTGAGGCGGCGTATGGCCTCGATGCTCTCCTCGGCGGTGCCGTCGGCCAGGCTGCCCACCGACAACTCGTCGTCGATGTTCTCCTGCAGGTCGGCGGCGTCGAACGCGAATACGTAGCCCTGACCGTCGGGCAGGTCGACGACGAAACTCTGGTGCCCCGGCGTGTGGCCGAAGGTCGGGACGGCCGTGATGCCCGGAGCCAACTCGACCTCGCCGTCAGCCAGGCGCCAGTCGATCGTGGGGTCGTCGAAGTCGACGCGGAAGAT
>JAFATL010000696.1 GCA_019243975.1 Actinomycetota bacterium
GGTGGGTGAACGCGTCGCGTCGCGCTGACTACGGGCTGTACCGGCTCGGTGAGGGCGCCGATCCGGCCGACGCCGACGTGGTCGGCATCTCGTGCTTCATCATCGCCCCTCCCTACCGCCGCCACCGGCTGGCCGACACCCTGCTCACGCGAGTGGTCGCCGACGCGCCCGGCCGCGGCGTCGCCTACGTCGAGGCCTACCCGCCGACCGAGTCGCGCGAAGGCGACGGCGCCAACTTCCGCGGCCCGCGCGCCATGTACGAGGCACACGGCTTCGAGCCGCTCGAGGAGCGGGGCCGCAACACCGTCATGCGATTGAAGGTCTGAGGGCCGGCCACGGCTGGTCGTGCACGTTGCCGGCGCCGTCCAAGCGATTCCAGAGCTCGGCGCTGACGTCGGGCGCCAGCGGGGCCAGCAGCAGGACCAAGGTGCGGGCGTCCAGCCGTTGCCACGTCTCCATCAGCCGGGCGATGGCCACGTTGAAGCGCATCGTGTCGTAGGCGCGGCCGACCACGTCGATGACCGGGCTGTCGATCTCACCGCTCGGGTCGCCGTCGACCACGCGCCGCCAGACGCGACCCAGGAACCGCTCGATGCCCACTACGGCCGCGTCGGTGAAGTCACCGCCCTCCTCCCACCGGCCCGAGAACAGCAGCGCCATGCGCAGCACGTCGCACCCGTGGGCGGCGACGTAGTCGTCGGGTGACACGACGTTGCCCCGGCTCTTGCTCATCTTCATGCCGTCGTGGTTGAGCAGGCCGCCCAGCCGCATCGACGGGAACGGTTCGTCGAACGGCACCAGTCCTTGGTCGTGCATCGCCATGGTGACGAACCGCGCGTACAGGTGGTGACGGGTGACGTGCTCGGGCCCGCCGGCGAGGAAGTCGGCCGGACGAACCACCGCCGGGTCCCAGGCGCGATCAGCCAAGTCGGCGCACGGGTAGCGCAGGAAGTACCACGACGAGTCCAGGAACGTGTCGGATACGTCGGTCTCGCGCTGCGCGTCACCACCGCACGACGGGCATGCCGTGCGCACCCACGACTCGACTGACGCCAGCGGCGACACGCCGGTGCCGGTCGGGCGGAAGTCCTCGACATCCGGCAGCAGCACCGGCAGCTGATCCTCGGGCACCGGCACCGCACCGCAAGATGAGCAGTGCACGATCGGAATGGGCGGCCCCCAGTACCGCTGGCGCGAGATCAGCCAATCCCGCAACTGCTCGATCCAACGGCGCTGCCTGTTCTTGGCCTTCTCGGGCCAGTCGACGCGCTCCAGCCCGGCATGGAGCCGGGCCTGGTACGACGTCGTGCGCAGGAACCATTGCTTCATGACCCGCTCGCCCACGACGGCATCGCACCGTTCGCACCGGTCGCCATCCACCTGCTCCCGCGCCAGCACGGTGAGGCACGAAGGACACCAGATGACCGGTGCCTCCGCCTGGTACGCGAGGCCGGCCCGGAACAGTCGGATGAACAGCCACTGCGTCCACCGGTAGTACGCGGGGTCGCTGGTCGTGACGGCGCGGCTCCAGTCCCAGCCGATGCCGACCGACGACAACTGGCGCCGGAAGTTGGCGATTGTGCGCTCCATGAGGCGCGCCGGGTGCTCCCCCGCCCGCAGGGCGAAGTTCTCGGCGTTGATGCCGAAGCTGTCGAAGCCGATGGGCTGGAACACCTCGAAGCCGCGCATGCGCCAGTAGCGGCTGTAGACGTCGAGGCCGCCGTACTTGAACACGTGGCCCACGTGCAGGCCGTCCCCCGACGGGTACGGGAACTCGGCCAGGTGGTACCGCAGGTTGGGCGCGGTCAGATCGGCGTGGTAGCGGGAGTCGTCCCGCCAGCGGGCCGCTAACTCGGCAGGGTCGAAGGGCAGGGCCACCGGAGTGGCCCCGTTCCCAGCGATGACGAACGGGCGCGCGCCATCACGAAACCAGGCCCAGGCGGTTGACCGCGCTCAGCACGGCGCGCAGCGAGGCAGTGAGTATCGACTCGTCGAGGCCGACGCCCCAGCGCACGTTGCCGTCCTCGTCCCGCACCTCGACGTACGCGGCCGCCGTCGCTTCGCTCCCCGCGCTGACGGCGTGCTCGGCGTAGTCGAGCACCTCGACGTCGACACCGAGGCCCGACCGTAGGGCGTGCACGAACGCGGCGATGGGGCCGTTGCCCTCGGCGTTGACCGTGCGGTGCTCACCGTTGACCAGCAGCTGCGCGGTCACGGTGGCGCCGTGCTCGTTGGTCGTCACCTCATAGGTCAGCAATTGCGACGGGGGATCCTCTGGGAGGTACTGCGCGGTGAACGTCGACCACATCTGGGTGGGCTGGATCTCGGTGCCCGAGTCCTCGGTGATGTGCTGGATGGTGCTCGAGAACTCGATCTGCAGCCGACGGGGCAGCTCCAGGCCGTGCTCGGCCTTCATGATGTAGGCGACGCCGCCCTTGCCCGACTGGCTGTTGACGCGGATGACCGCCTCGTAGGTGCGTCCCACGTGCTTGGGGTCGATCGGCAGGTAGGGCACGCCCCACTCGTCGTAGTCGTCGGGTAGCGCCTCGAAGCCCTTCTTGATGGCGTCCTGGTGCGAGCCGGAGAACGACGTGTACACCAGGTCACCCACGTAGGGATGACGGGGCCCGACGGGCAGGCGGTTGCAGTACTCGGCCACCCGGCGCAGGGCGTCGATGTCGCTGATGTCGAGCTCGGGGTCGACGCCCTGGCTGAACAGGTTCATGGCCAGGTTGATGATGTCGACGTTGCCGGTGCGCTCGCCGTTGCCGAACAGCGTGCCCTCGACGCGATCGGCGCCCGCCATCACGCCGAACTCGGCCGCCGCCACACCACAGCCGCGGTCGTTATGCGGATGCAGCGAGAGCACGATCTTGTCGCGGTTGGGGACGTTGCGGTGGAAGTACTCGATGACGTCGCCGTAGATGTTGGGCGTGTACATCTCGACGGTGGCCGGCAGGTTGAAGATGACCCGCTTGTCGGTCGTCGGCTCGATGACGTCGGCCACCGCACTGCAGATCTCGATGACGTAGTCGATCTCGGTGCCGGTGAAGCTCTCGGGCGAGTACTCGTAGAAGACGTCGGTGCCGCTCAGCACGTCCTTCTCCAGCTTGCGGCACAGGCGCGCCGCGTCGACGGCGATCTGGGTGATGCCGTCCTTGTCGAGACCGAACACGACCCGCCGCTGAAGGATCGACGTCGAGTTGTAGAAGTGGACGATCGCCTTGGGCGCGCCGATCAGGCACTCGTAGGTGCGCTCGATGAGCTCGGGACGGCACTGCACCAGCACCTGGATGGTCACGTCGTCGGGGATGCGGTCCTCTTCGATGAGCTGGCGGATGAAGTCGAAGTCGGGCTGCGACGCCGAAGGAAAGCCGACCTCGATCTCCTTGAAGCCCATGTTCACGACGGTTTCGAACATGCGCAGCTTGCGCACCGGGTCCATGGGATCGATGAGAGCCTGATTGCCGTCACGCAGGTCGACCGAGCACCACAGCGGTGCCTTCTCGATCTGCACGTTGGGCCACTCGCGGTCGGGCAGGCGAAGCGGGAGCGGCCGGAAGGGCTTGTACTTCTCGAAGGGCATCTTCTTCGGCGTCACGTTTTCCGGAGGCATCTCTCGCTTCTTTCGGTCACGGGTTTCAGTTCACGGCCAACAAAAAACCTCCTGGCCAGTTCGGCGCAGGAGGCAGTCGGCGAGCACGCGCGCGTGCCCGCCTCAGGTAAGGAGCAGGGTGCTGGTCAGGGCCTTCTTCGTCATGGAAGACCCATCGTCGCGTGATCGCCCAGTTTCGTCAACCCGCACGACTACCGTTGACCCATGCTTCGGCGGACGCTTCGCAGCGGTGTACGCCTCGGTCTCTTCGCGGGCATCGCCCTCGCGATCTACCGCGTGCTCCAGGCCCGCCAAGCGCAACCCGAGATCCCGGTGCGCGACCCGTGGCCGCCCGTCGCCCCGCCCGAACCGGTGAACGTCGGCCTTGCCGAAGCGCCGGCACCCCCGCAGGAGTGGGTGGCGCCCATCGACGGCGGCGCCTGCCCGGTCTCGCATCCGATCAAGGGCAAGCTCTCGAGCAAGATCTTCCATCTCCCCGGCATGTTCGCCTACGACCGCACGAACGCCGACCGCTGCTACGCGACGGAGGCCGCCGCCGAAGCGGACGGCCTCCATCGAGCCAAGCGTTAGATCGCAGTCCCGGTCACACGGTCTGGCAGGCAGGCATCCAGGGCTTGGTCTTGCAGTAGGTCGGCAGGGGCTTGGTGTCCGACGCCGGCGGCTTGGGGGGCGAGGGCGGGGCGGGCTGGGGCGGGGGCATGCATTCGATGTCCCAGTAGTTGGGGCCGTCCTGGGGGATCGCCGGCGAGAAGTACGAGTGGTACTCGACATGCCAGATGCCAGCGGTGCCGTGGGGCGTCGTGCAGCCGCCCCAGCTGGTGGCCACGAACGGAACCTGGGTGGCGATCCATGCGAGCTGCGGACCTGAGAGCTCGGCGTAGACGGCCGGGTCGGCGCAGTCATTGGGCCACGACTTCACGAAGCTGACGACACCCACCTGCGTGATGACGCCGTTGCGGACCACGGTGAGCGGGCCGCCGCTGTCGCCGTGGCACGCCGTCTGGTTCGACCACCCGGCGCCGATCATCAGCGTGGGGTTCCAGTGGTTCGGGCCCCACCACGGGTCGTAGATGCCGGCCATGTAGTCGTCGCTGTGCAGCACGGTCTGCAGCACCTGCAGGTCGGGGGACGTGGCGCCACTGGCGCTGGTCGAACCGTGGCCGACAAGGGTCGCCGGCGTGTTGACCGCGTAGGCGTCGCCGTCCCACGGCGAACCGACACGCACCACGGGCACACCCGACGACGCGTTGCCGGAGATACCGACGAGGGCGAGGTCGTGGCCCTCGTCGGCGTTGCCGTTGTACAGCGGATGGATGGTGATCGAGGTCGCGGTCGCAGGAATGCGGTCCTTGATGAACACCTTCACCTTCGACACATCGCCGCCGGCGTTGGCCGCGCAGTGGGCAGCGGTCAGGACGACGGCGTGCTCGATGAGCGACCCCCCGCAGGTGACGCCGTTGAACTCGACCCGCACGTAGTAGGGAAACGAGTCGCCGGTCGTCGGGGTGCCCCCGATCACGGCGTGGGCGGGGGCGGCGAAGAGGGTCGACACCGCGGTGGCGGCGGCGGCTACGGCGACAGCTGTTCGGCGAACGAGGAGTGCGATGGAGGACGTGGTCTTGGTCATGCCCTCATGGTCTGCTCGGAGGGACCGACCGCCCATCGCCCCCGCGACCACACATCCGGCCCACTTCGCCACGCCCACCTGACCATTTGGCAAGGGTGCGCGGAGTACGTCCTCGGGCTACGAAGTGGCAGGCACCTCAGGACGCCGGGCGGGGAAGCGGGTCACCAACACGATCAAGGCGACCACCCC
>JAFATL010000013.1 GCA_019243975.1 Actinomycetota bacterium
CGGGCCCAGTGGATCCGCATGCTGATGACCGAGCTCAACCGGGTGTCGTCGCACCTGCTGTTCATGGCCACCAACGGCATGGACGTGGGCGCGGTGTCGATGATGCTCTACGGCTGGCGCGAGCGCGAGCTGACCCTCGCCTTCCTCGAGAAGGTCACGGGCCTGCGGATGAACCACAACTTCATCCGTCCCGGCGGTGTGGCCGCCGACCTGCACGATGGCTGGCAGCAGGACGTCCTCGATCTGTGCGAGGCGATCCCGCCCCGGCTGGCCGAGTACGACGCGCTGCTCACCGGCCAGCCCATCTTCCGCGAGCGCACCGAAGGCATCGGGGTGCTCACCCAGGAGCAGGCCATCGCGTTGTCGACCACCGGCCCGCTGCTGCGATCGACGGGCATCGACTGGGACCTGCGCCGGAACATGCCCTACCTCTTCTACGAACAGGTTGAGTTCGACGTCGTCGTCGGCACCTACGGCGACGCGTTCGACCGCTACGCCATCCGCCTCAACGAGATCCGCGAGTCACTGAAGATCGCGCGGCAGATCGTCGACCTCATGCCCGAGGGCGACTACCGCGTGCAGGACAAGAAGGTCACGCCGCCGCCCCGCGGCCGCATCGACGAGTCGATGGAGGCGTTGATCCACCACTTCAAGATCTTCACCGAGGGCTACAAGGTGCCCGAGGGCGAGGTGTACTGCGCGGTCGAGTCGCCCCGCGGCGAGCTCGGTTGCTACCTGGTGTCCGACGGCGGCCCCAAGCCGTACCGGCTGCACATTCGCGACGCCAGCTTCGCCAACCTGCAGACGCTGCCGCCGATGATGCGCGGCGGCCTGGTGGCCGACGCGGTGGCGATCATCAGCTCCGTCGACCCGATCATGGGCGGGGTCGACCGGTAGATGGCGCGACTCTCGGCACCCAACGTGGAACGCGCGCGGTCGACGATCGCGCTGTACCCGCACGCCCGCTCGGCGCTGATCCCGTTGCTGCACCTGGCCCAGGAGCAGGACGGCTGGGTCGACGAGGCGGCGATGCAGCACATCGCCGAGCTGCTCGAGATCACGCCGGCCGAGGTGCTGGGAACCGCAAGCTTCTACGACATGATCTTCACCGAGCCGGTCGGCAAGCACCTGGTGTCGGTGTGCACCAACATCGCCTGCCTGCTCAACGGCGGCGTCGAACTGCTCGAGCACGCCGAGAAGACACTTGGCGTCCGGGCGGGCGGCACGACCGCCGATGGCGAGTTCACGCTGGAGGAGGTCGAGTGCATCGCCCTCTGCGGTGACGCGCCCTGCCTGGCCGTGAACTGGCGCTTCCGCGGCAAGGTCACGCCGTCGGCGTTCGACACCCTCGTCGACGACCTGCGCGCCGGCCGCCTGGCCGAAGAGATCCCGCCCCACGGCACGCTCTGCCGGGTGCGGCGCGACACGACCAAGACGTCGGAGAGTCCCGCCTGATGGCGCTCACCCAGGACCAGAAGATCGTCACCCGCCGGGTGGGCCGTCCCAACTCGTGGACGCTGCAGGCCTACCTCGACGACGGCGGCTACCAGGGCCTGCGCAAGGCGCTGACGATGACGCCCGAGGAGATCACCCAGGAGGTGCTCACCTCCAACATCCTCGGTCGGGGCGGCGCCGGCTTCGAGGCGGGCAAGAAGTGGTCGATGATGCGCAAGGCCAAGCCCGCCTACCTCGTCGTCAACGGCGACGAGAGCGAGCCGGCGACGTTCAAGGACCACATGCTGGTGGAGAACGATCCCCACCAGCTGGTGGAGGGCGCCCTCATCTGCGCGTTCGCCACCGGCGCCGACAAGGCGTTCCTCTACGTGCGGGGCGAGTTCGCCCTCGGTATCGAGCGGGTGCAGCAGGCCGTCAACGAGGCGTACGCCTACGGCGCCATCGGCCAGAACATCTTCGACTCGGGCTGGTCGATCGACGTCGTCGTGCACATGGGCGCCGGCGCGTACATCTGCGGCGAGGAGACGGCGCTGCTCGAGAGCCTCGAGGGCAAGCGCGGGTTCCCGCGCATCAAGCCGCCGTACTTCCCGGCGGCCATCGGCCTGTACGGCGCGCCGACGATCGTCAACAACGTCGAGACGGTGTCGAACCTCCCGTGGATCATCACCAACGGCGGCGCCGCGTTCGCGGCGCTCGGCGCCGGTCGCTCCACAGGGACGCGCATCTTCTCCCTCAGCGGCTGCGTCAACCGTCCCGGCAACTACGAGGTCGAGATGGTGAAGACGACGTTCCGCGACCTCATCTACGGCGAGGAGTACGGCGGCGGTATCCGCGACGGCGGCGAGCTCAAGGCATTCGTCCCCGGCGGCGCGTCGTCGCCGTGGTTCGGTCCCCAGCACCTCGACCTGCCCCTCGGCCAGGACGAGGTGGCCCAGGCCGAGGGCGTGCTGCCCGGCGGCGGCGGCTCGATGCTCGGCTCGGGCTCCATCGTCGTGATGGACGACAAGACCTGCATGGTGCGGGCGGCCTGGCGGCTGGCGCGGTTCTTCGCTCGCGAGTCGTGCGGGCAGTGCACGCCCTGCCGCGAGGGCACGGGCTGGCTCGACAAGATCATGCGCCGCATCGAGGACGGCGCCGGGCGCATGGAGGACATCGACCTGCTCGTCGACGTGTCCGACAACATCGCCCCCGGGCTGTCGTTCCCGTATCCGATGACCACGATCTGCTTCCTCGGCCCCTCGAGCCCGATGCCTATCGTGTCGGCCATCCAGATGTTCAGGTCCGAGTTCGAGCAGCACGTCGAGCTGGGACGGTGCCCCCACTCATGACCGACGTCGCCCCCGAGAAGACCACGCCGCCTGAAGAGACGGGTGTTTCGATCACGATCGACGGCAAGGAGATCGAAGCCAAGCCGGGCGAACTGCTGATCGCGGCCGCCGAGCGGCACGGCATCTACATCCCGCGCTTCTGCTACCACCCGCGCATGCGGCCGGTGGGCATGTGCCGCATGTGCCTGGTCGACGTCAAGGGCCCGCGCGGCTTCGCCCTCACCCCGTCGTGCTTCGTCTCCGTGGCCGAGGGCCAGGAGGTCGTGACCGACTCGCCGCGCGTGAAGAAGGCGCAGGACGGTGTGCTCGAGTTCCTGCTCGTCAACCACCCGCTCGACTGCCCCGTGTGTGACAAGGGCGGTGAGTGCCCGCTGCAGGACCAGACACTCACGTTCGGCCCGGGTGAGACGCGGTTCATCGAGGAGAAGCGCCACTTCGAGAAGCCGATCGCGCTGTCGGACCTCGTGTACCTCGACCGCGAGCGGTGCATCCAGTGCGACCGGTGCACGCGCTTCGCCGACGAGGTGGCGGGCGACCCGCTCATCGAGTTCATCGGCCGGGGCGACCACATCGAGGTCAACACGTTCCCCGACGAGCCGTTCTCCTCCTACTTCAGCGGCAACACCGTGCAGATCTGCCCGGTGGGCGCGCTCACGGCCAAGCCCTACCGCTTCCGCGCTCGCCCGTGGGACCTCGAGCAGGTCGAGAGCTCGTGCACGTCGTGCACGGTCGGCTGCCGCGTCGCCGTGCAGTCGTCGGGCAACCACCTCACCCGCTACCTCGGCATCGACAGCGAGCCCGTGAACCACGGGTGGCTGTGCGACAAGGGCCGCTTCGACTTCGAGGCCGTCAACAGTGAGGACCGACTGGCGTGCCCGAAGGTCCGCAAGGGTGACCAGCTGGTCGACGCCACGTGGGGCGAAGCGCTGGCCGCCGCGTCCGAGGGCCTCAACAACGTCAAGACGCTGCACGGGCCCGAGCTCATCGGCGTGATCGGTGGGGCGCGCCTGGCCAACGAGGACGCCTACGTGTGGGCGCGCGTGGCCAAGGCGGTGCTCGGAACCGACAACGTCGACTGCCAGCTGGGGGATGGGCTGCCCGCCGAGGTCGTGCTCGGGTTGCCCCGCGCCACCATCGACCAGGCCACCGCCGCCCCTGCGGTCGTGCTGCTGGGCCCGGACCTCAAGGAAGAGCTCCCGGTGCTGTACCTGCGCCTGCGGGCGGCTGCCCTCGAGCAGAACCTGCCGATCATCGAGCTCACGCCCAAAGCCACCGGCATGACGCGCTACGCGGCTCACTCGCTCGCCTATCGGCCCGGCGAAGCCGCCGCGCTGGCG
>JAFATL010000052.1 GCA_019243975.1 Actinomycetota bacterium
CGACCGACGCGGCGACCGACACGGTCGGAGCAGGGGCCGCTGACAACGCCGGGCCCACGGCGGCGGGCGGTCCCGTCGCGGCAACGAAAGCCGATGCAGTCAAGACCGCGACCGGGCAGCAGGCCGCCCGCGGTGCGCAGCCGTGCGCGGCCCACTCCGACGCGCCCGGGGTGACCGACAGCACCATCACCGTCGGCACGATCTCGACGCTGTCGGGCCCGGTGCCCGGCCTCGGTGAGAGCTCGCAAGGCGCCGCCCGTGCGTATGTCGCCTATATGAACGCGAAGGGCGGCGTGTGCGGCCGCAAAGTCGACCTCAAGACGGGGGACGACGGGTACGACGCAGGTCGGTACCGGGCCCTCGTCACCGAGTTCAACCCGAAGATCCTCGGCATCGTCGGCGGGCTGGCGGCCGGCGACGGCGGCGGCGCGGCCCTGGTGACCCAGTACGGCATGCCGGTCGTCTCCCTCCCGACGGCCGACTCCATGTCAGCCGCACCGGTCGTGTTCGACACCAACCCGCCGTACAAGGACACCCACCAGCCCACCAAGAAGACGCAGTACCTCTTCGACCACGGGGTCCGCACCGTCGCGTACGTCTACGCCGACATCGATCAGGCCAAGCAGCAGATCGCCGAGCAGCGGGCCCAAGTCGAGGCGACCGGCATCAAGGTCGTGCTCGACCTGGCACTACCCCTGTCGACCCTGAACTACGACTCGGCGGCCCGGCAGGTGGCCAACAGCAAGGCCGACTACATGTTCTTCCTGCACAGTGCAGGGGCAGACGCCTCCATGGCCACGTCGATGCGCGGCACCGGCTACAAGCTGAAGTTCGAGGAGTACCTCACCGCCTACGGCTCGAACTTCATCCAGCTCGGGGGCGACGCCGTCAACGGCACGACCAGCTGGATCCGTACCCTGCCCATCGAAGACGGCGGCGTGGTGCCAGAGCAGAAGGCGTTCGCCGAGTGGATGGATCGCGCCGCCCCGGGCGCGTCGCCCGACACGTTCGCGTCGGACTCGTGGGTGGGGGCCAAGGCGTTCTTCGACAACCTGATGGCACTGAAGGGGCCGATCACGCGAGCGGCCCTCGTCGCTCAGCTGAAGTCCGTCGACACCTACGACGCGGGCGGCTTCCTCGGCCCGATCCAGCTGGGGCGCAAGCTCAACAACGGCTGCCTCATCGGCATGATCGTCGACAAGGGCGTTTGGAAGCGGCTGACGCCGGCTTCGGGCTTCCTCTGCTGACTCTGGCGAGGTAGTTTGACGTCATACTAAATACGAACTTCTTCCGTGACCGGGCGGTGCAAGACGACCCGTACGCCTACTTCGACGCCGTGCGGGCCGAAGGGCCGGTGTGGCAGGAGCCGCACTACGGCGTCTTCATGGTGACCGGCCACGACGAAGCCCGGTTGGTCTACAACGACGCCGCCAACTTCTCGTCGTGCAACGCGGTGAGCGGGCCGTTCAAGAAGTTCCCGGTGCCGTTCGAAGGCGACGACGTCGACCACATCATCGAGGCCCACCGCGACGAGTTGCCGTTCAGCGATCAGCTGCCGGCGTTCGACCCCCCTCGCCATACCGCTCACCGCTCGCTGCTGATGCGCCTGCTCACACCGGGCCGGCTGCGCGAGAACGAGGAGTTCATGTGGCGGGAGGCGGACCGCCAGATCGACGGCTTTCTCGACCAGGGCACGTGCGAGTTCATCCGGGCGTACGCGGCACCGTTCACGTTGGTAGTCGTGGCCGACCTGGAGGGTGTGCCCGAGGAGGACCGCGGCTCGTTCACGGCCAAGCTGTCGAAGTTGCCCGAGGAGGTCGGGCACAAGCCGCTCGAGTTCCTCTACGAGCAGTTCAGCGCGTACATCGCGGATCGTCGTGAGTCGCCGCGCGACGACATCATGACGGCGATGGCCACGGCCACGTTCCCGGACGGGACGACGCCGTCGGTGCACGACGTGGCGCTGCTGGCTGCCAACCTGTTCACGGGCGGGCAGGAGACGACGGTGCGGCTGCTGTCGTTCGCGCTGCGCACGATCGCCGAGCGCCCCGACATCCAGGAGCGGCTGCGCAAGGACCGCGACCTCATCCCCAACTTCATCGAGGAGACGCTGCGGTTCGAGAGCCCGCTGCGCGCCCAGTTCCGTATGGCCCGAAAGCGGACCACCGTCGCTGGCATCGACATTCCCGCCGGCAGCACCATGCTGCTGCTGCCGGGCGCCGCCAACCGCGACCCGCGGCTGTTCGAGCACCCCGACCAGTTCGACATCGACCGCCCCAACGCCAAGTACCACGTGGCATTCGGCCACGGCATCCACCACTGCGCGGGCGCGCATCTGGCCAGGGCGGAGGGCCGCGTGACGATCAACCGCCTCCTCGACCGCACCGCCGACATCACGGTCTCCGAGTCAGCCCACGGTCCCGCCGACGGGCGCCAGTACGAGTACCTGCCGACCTACTTCCTGCGCGGGCTGGCCAAGCTCGAGGTCGACTTCACGCCGGCCTGACGTAGGCGGCTGCGTCGGTGCCGGCGATGTGGCCCCACACCAGGCCCATGCCGATGGTGGTGCCGCCCCCGAAGTACGCAGGGCCGGCCGGGCTGGCGATGGCGTTGCCGGCGCCGTACAGGCCGGGGAGGGCGCGGTCACGGACGTGCTGCACGCGCCCGTTGACGTCGATGCGAGGCCCGCCGCTGGTGCCGACGGCGCCGAGGTGCACCGGTAGTGCGTAGTAGGGCGGCTGTTCGATGGTCCCGAGATTGGCATGGGCCGCGGTGGGGTCCCCGTGGAAGCGGTCGTAGTAACTGTCACCGCGGCCGAAGTCCCGGTCGCGTCCTTCGCCGACGAGGCGGTTCCAGCGCTGCACGGTCTCGGTCAGTCCGACGGCGTCGATGCCGGTCTTCGCGGCAAGACCGTCGAGCGAGTCCGCCACCACCAGCCAGTCAGGGTCGCGACCGCCCGGTCGCGCGGTGAGGACGGGGTAGCGCGAGCGGTACTGCTGGTCGAACACGACCCAGCACGGGAGGTGACGAGGGACGGCCTCGTTGGCGTCGAAGGCGAAGAACGCCTTCTGCATGTCGTTGTAGTTGGCCGCCTCGTTGACGAACCGGTGCCCGAACCGGTCGACCATGATCGAGTGCGGCGCCGTGCGCTCGACGGCGATGAATCGCGAGAGCTGGTGGCCGTCGTACTCCTCGCCGGGGACTGCGCCGGCCGGGTACCACCACGCCTCGTTCATGTTGGCCAGGTCGGCACCCAGTTCCATTGCCATCAGTAGGCCGTCGCCCTCGTTGCCGGGCGGGCTGGTCGGGTGCGTCAGCGGGCCAGGCAGGAACCGCGAGCGCAGCGAGCCGTTCCACTCGTACCCGCCGCTGGCGAGGACGACGGCACGGGCGTTGATGTCGACCCGCCGGCCGTTCTGCTCGATGACCAACCCGGCCACCGCACCACCCGGGCCCGCCATGATCTCGACGGCGCGGGCCCCGAGCAGCGGCTCGATGCCGCGCTGCAGGCAGCCGTCGAGCAGGCCGGCGATGAGCGCCTGCCCGCACGCGACCTGGCGCGCCTCGACCCGCCGCTTGATCTCGGCCCCGTCGTAACGCTCGGGGGTGTACGACGGCGTCCACTCGACGGTCGACTCCTGGAGCGTGAGTGGCAGCCCCAGGACCGGCGCGCGCCGCAGCTTCTTCGCCCAGTCGCCCAATACGGTCGTGTCGAACAGGGTCGGCTCGACCATGCGGCCCGACTGGCGGGCTCCGTCCATCTCCGGGTGGTAGTCGGGCCACGAGATGGCCCCGAAGCGCAGGCGGGTACGCTTCTCCAACCCGGCCAGGATGTCGGGGCCCTCGTCGACGTAGCGGGTCAGCTGCTCGTCGGTCGCCCGTCCCCGGCTGAGGTGGGCCATGTAGGCGAGGGCTTCCTCGCGTGAGTCGTCGACACCGGTGACGTGGTTGCGCGGCATCCACACGCCCCCGCCCGACACCGCAGTCGTCCCGCCCACCGACTCGGCCCGCTCGACGACGGCGACAGTTGCTCCCGCGTCGTGGGCCGCAAGGGCGGCGGCCAGCGCGGCCGCGCCACTGCCGACGACAACGACGTCCACACCCTCTGTCCCGGCCGGCACGTTGACAGATCCTACGACGTCAAACTAAAAATGGATACACGAAACTCACCTATCCGCGCGAGGGATTCGGCGCCCCCAAGAACCGGCACGGTCACACCACCGGATCGGTTGGGCTCCCGGCCGGCACCGAGGTGTTCTCCGCCGACGACCACATCTCCCTCGCCGAGGACATCTTCTACGAGCGGTTCCCCGAGTCGCTGAAGGACAAGGCGCCGCGCGTTCTCTACGACGACGGCGCGTGGACGCTGGCCATGGGCGGCAAGACGTTCCTGCCGCGCGAGTTCAACGCCGTGCTGATGCAGTACGACCCGCTCGACGGGGCCACCACCCGCGACATCGACGCCCGCCTGCGCGAGCTCGAGTCCGACGGTATCCACCGGGAGCTGGCGTTCCCCAACGCCATCCTCGCCATGCTGATGTGGCCCGACAAGCAGGTGCGTGAGCTGTGCTTCCGCATCTACAACGAGTACATCGCCGAGCTGCAGGAGAAGTCGAACGGCCGCTTCTTCGGCGTGGGTGTCGCCAACTGGTGGGATGCCGAAGGCGCCCACAACACGCTGACCGAGATCAAGAACCTCGGCCTCAAGACGTTCCTGCTGCCGCTCAAGCCGGGCAACGACGACGACGGCAAGCCCATCGACTACAACCGCCGCGAGATGGAGCCGGTGTGGGAGGCCATCGAAGCGAGCGGCCTGCCCGTGTCGCACCACATCGGCGAGGCGCCGCTGGCGTCGCCGTGCCGCGACAACAGCGTGCTGGTCGGGATGATGCACAACGTGGCGCCCTTCCGAGAGATGTTCGGGCGCTACGTGTTCGGCGGCATCCTCGACCGCCACCCCAGTCTCAAGATCGGCTGGTTCGA
>JAFATL010000143.1 GCA_019243975.1 Actinomycetota bacterium
CCTTGCCCGCTCACCGGGTAGTTGAACATCCCCTGCTGGAACGACTGCGGGGTGAGGTTGGGTCCCGCCATCTGCAGGCCGATCGCCAGCATGTAGAGCTGGTAGTAGATGATGTCGACGATGAACGCGGGCTCGTCGCTGCGCACCTTCTTGTACGCGAAGTAACCCGACGACGCCCGCAGCGGCTGGGGCGAACCGAGGTAGCTGATGCCGAAGGCGTGCTTCCACTGGTTCTGGTCGTAGAGCTGGCCGACGAGGTCCTGGTCGGTGAGGGCGGTACCGGTGACGATCCACTCGGGCTGATAGCCCTGCTCCTGCGACTTCTGGGTGAGGAAGATCGGGAACACCGGGTCACAGCCGCACACGACCGTCGTGATGCCCTCGCTCTTGAGCTTCGCCACCACGTTGGTGGCCTGGTTGGACATCGAGCCCAGGTCGAGCTTGTAGGCGATGCGGTCGGCGGGCGGGTTGCCGGCGGCGTTGGCGATCTTCACGCCCGCATTGACGCACTCCTGGTACCACGGGTTCTCGGGCGCTAGCAGAGCGATCTTTCGGGTCGTGTTCTTGTACTGGTCGCCCGCGTACGTCGCCGGCTTGTGGGCGAGCTTCTTGTTGCTGAACTCGGCGACCGACTCGGTGACGATCGAGCAGTCGGTGGCGATGCTCCAGCTGTAGGGCTGGCGGGCGCCCATCCACTCACGCGACATGTAGGGCGCGCCGAACGCCATCACCTTCCGGCGCGTCAGCGCGTCGTGGTACGGGGCGGTGGTGGCGTTGATCTCGCCGAACGCCTTGATCTCCGACGCGGCGGTGACGGCGTCGGCCTCGGCCTCTTCCTGGCCGCCGCCGAGCAGCTCGGTGGTGGACGAGCCCTTGCCGTCGAAGAACTTGATCTGGATCTTGCGGCCGTAGAACTGGAAGTACTTGTTGAAGTAGTCGGCCAGCGCGAGGAGCGTGCGCTTCACGTCGTCGGGCGTGTCGCTGATCTGCGCACCGGCCACCTGGGCCAGCGCCTGCTGGAACCCGGGGTCGTTGGTGATGCGGGCCGAGATGATGATCGAGTCGCCGGTCACGCCCTTGGTGGTGGCGCCGCCGTTGCTGCCGCTGAACGAGATGCACGGCGGCGAGTACGGATCGTTCGGCACCTGCTTGGTGCGGTCGGGGCACGAGCCCTTCACACCCGGAGGCAGCGCACCCTTCTTCACGGTCGCGCCGCCCGCCGCGGTGGCGCCGCCGCCCCCTGCCGCGGTGCTGCCGCCGCCGGCGGCGGTGTCGCCGCCCGACTCCGTCTGGTTGCCGAGCACGCCGCCGTTGGCGCCGGTGGCCACGTCACGCGTGACGACGGGACGGTCGGCCGTCGGCACCAGGATGGCGATGAGCAAGAACACCACCACGAATGCCACCAAGGGCCCGTAACCGCGGAGGAGACGGGATGACGCGGTGCCGCCGTTGCTCATGGGTTGCATGTCGTTCTTATGGCTCCTCTGGGATCACGCGGTCGCCGCGGCGGATGCGGAGGTAGTCGGCCAAGGCCACGCCCGCCACCGCGAGCAGGCCGAGCAGGCCCATCACGACGGCAGTGCCGCCCCGTGAGCCGGGAATGGTTGCCGGCTGCGACGCCAGCGTGGCGGCGGGGCCGGGCGTCAACGAGGTCTCGGCCGGCGGGGTGCTGGTCGCGCCCTCGACGCCGCCGGTGAACGTCGTGCCCAATACGTCACCGCTGGGTGTGCTGCTCTGGTCGACGGGTGCGACGGCGCCCAGGTCGGGCGGCGGGCCGGTGGCATCGAACGGGTTGGTGTACGTGGTGCCTTCGGTTGTGACCGCGCCGCCACCGAGCTCGACGACGAAGCCGCCGGTACCGGTGAGCGCGCTCAGGGCGATGTCGGACGGCAGCACCGCGCCCCGCGCGACCTGACCGACGCCCTGCACCTGACCGACAGGGGCGTCGCAGCCGACGGTCTGGTTGTAGAGGTCGAGGATCGGTTGCCGGACGGGCTGGGCGGCCGTCACCGCCGGCGCCACCACGGCCTGCCCGAGGGGCGAGTGGTCGATGCGCAGGCGCAGCGGCTGCACGGTCACGACGCCCGCCTTGTTGACGAACACGGGCGGGTCGAGGGACAGGCCGGTACCGAGGAGGATGGCGTTGACGGGCGCCAGCACCGTGCTGAGCTCGCCGCCGCCGAGGGTGATCGGCAAGGCGGCGCCGCCGAGCACGATCTTGGCCACCGATGAATGGCCCTCGGACGCGGCGTTCTTGCCGGTGCGCTGCACTGCTTCCCAGTGCAGGCCGTCGAGCACGACGGCGCCGCCGCCCAACGAGATCGACGAGAAGTCGGCGCTCGTCACCGCTTCGCGCGTCGCGTTGTCGATGATGCGCGTCGACACCTCGGTGCGGCCGGCACCCACCTCGAACACGCCGGGCACGCCGAAGGCAGCGGTGGTGGTGACGGCGTGACTGTGGGGCGAGCTGTTGGCGTCGACCTGCTGGTGGCCCGCGCTCACGAGGATCGGGCTGTTGTCGGGTGCACCCGACTGCTGCGACGTCTTGCCCTTGTCGGCGTTGGCCTCGCGCGAGTCGACGTTGAGGGGCTGCGGGAAGTCGGACGACTTGAACGTCGCCGGCGCGCCGTTGCACCCGGGCGCGGTGAGGGCGGTGGCAAGGATGCCGAGGTCGATGGCGCGTGCGGACGCGCGTCCGACCGTGCCCTGGAAGTCGGCCAGCGACTGCCCGAACGTCACGGCGATGGTCAGGCCGCCGGTCTGCGGGCCCACGCGGATCGCAGTACCTATTGCGCTGCCGCTGCCCTGGACGAACGACGAGTCGGCGCGGGCCGGCAGCGAACCCAACGCCATCGCCAACAAGGCGATGCCAGCGAGCCCGACCCGCCTCAACTGCTTCGACCTCGGCATCGTCCTCCAGCCGGTATCCGTGACCGCCGTCACACTAACCAAAGGATTCAACGCTCTACCTTCGGCTCCCTCCCTGACGGTCGGTCGCTGTCGGCCTGCTCCTGGCGTCGCGACGGCCGACCGGCGGCCCGGAAAGTCGGAGTGCCGGAGTTGGGTGCCGCCGCCCTTCCGGCTTCAGTCGACCAGCTCTGCCGGGGTGGCCTCGATGTGGATGACGTCGTCGCCGCGGATGACCAGGAGGTCAGCCGTTCGCCCGATGGCATCGCCGAACATCAGCCGCTGGAGGTCGCCGGCCGAGGTGACGGGACGGCCGTCGACCTCGAGGATCACGTCCTTGGCCCGCAGGCCGGCCCGCTCGGCCGGGCTGCGCTCCATCACCTCGGCCACGCCGATGCCGGCCTCGCGGCCGAGCCGCTCGACCAAGCGCGGCGGCAGGGCGCGGTAGCCGCCGGCGATGCCGAGGTAGGCGCGCCGGAAGCGGCCCTCGGTCATCAGCGCGCCGATGATGCGGCGGGTGATGTCGTTGATCGGCACCGCCAGGCCGAGGCCGACGCCCGCCACCGCGGTGTTGATGCCAACGACACGGCCGTTGCTGTCGACCAGCGCCCCGCCGCTGTTGCCCGGGTTGAGGGCGGCGTCGGTCT
>JAFATL010000151.1 GCA_019243975.1 Actinomycetota bacterium
GCCGGCGTGCGAGAACAAGGTCGGGGTCGACGCGGTGGCCGCCATGCTCGGCGGCGCGTTGGCGGGTGATGCGGTGGCCGACCTCGGCCTCGACGACCCCGCCGGTTTCCTGGCCAACCTCTACGCGCGCGAGCCGCTCAACATCCCGATCGGCACCGTCAACGGGCAACCCGTCGCCGTGTGGCACGGCATGACGCAGGGGTTCAACATGACCCGCTCGCCGGTGGGCACCGTGTGCGCCGGGTTCGCCGACGGCTTGCCGGTCGGCATCCAGGTGGTCGGTCGCCGCCTCGACGACGTCCACATCGTGTCGATCCTCGCCTACCTCGAGCAGCTCCTCGACACCGACCGCTTGGCACCTGTGTAGCTACGGCACCTCCACCGGCGGGCCGGTGTAGCGGTAGCAACTGCACGCGGGAACGAACGCCAGCGGACGCACCTGGCGTGCCCCGTCGTACCGGCCGGGCCCGAACCGGGTGGCGAACGTCCACGGCGAGTTGTACGAGGTGCCCAGTGCCTCGGCGCCGGCGCGCAAGCCGGCGGCCGTGAACTCGGGCGCCTTCTGCAAGGCGGCGGCGAGGAAGAACAGGCCGTCGCAGTAGCGCTTCACCTCGTCGCCGTTGCGCTTGGTGATGGCGTAGCAGAGGTCCTCGGCCGGGTTCACGCCGTGGGCGATCTCCTTGTAATAGAGGTCGGACGCCGGCAGCCAACCCGTGCCCACCGAGCCCGTCAGTTGCGCCACCGGCGCGTTCTGGGTCACGAACGCGGGCACCTCGAGGCTGTTCAACGCGTAGCGGGGGCGGAACCCCTGCGACTCCGCCGACTGCATGAACACGAAGGGGATCTCGCCACCGCTCGGCGACAAGATCACGTGGGTGATGTTCTCGGCCCGGAAACGCAGCACCGCGTTGTTGGCCTGGGCGAAGAGGCCACCGGCACTGGCCGCCGAGTCGGGCGGGGTGAACGCGTACTCGTCGGCCAGCTGGATGCCGTGGGCGGCCAGGCGCGGCTTGATGACCGTGTCGGCGAACCGGTGGTACACCCCGTTGTCCATCTCCAGCAGACCGACCTTGGCGCCCGCGGTGAAGTACTTCTGGGCGACGAGGTTGTCGATCCAGAACCCTTGGCGCTCGGCGCTGATCATGAACGGCTGGTACACGAGCCCGGGGTGCCGGTCGTAGGTGGTGTGGTCGACCAGCACGGCCGTCTGGGCGAGGAACGGCGTGTTGGCGCGGGCGTAGCAGTCGGCCTGGTTGTCGGCGATGATCTCGCCGACCACCGCGAACACGTGGTCGTCCTGTGTGAACGCCGCGCACTCCGACTCGGCCTGCGACTGGAACGTGCCGTTCTCGGCGTCGGTGCCGTGGTACACGGGCACGATGGCCCGCCCGGCCAGGCCGCCGTGCGCGTTCATCCACGTCACGATGGGCCCGATGTAGGACTTCCAGTCGTCGCCGGTGAGGTTGTTGGCGCCGAAGGCGGCGTACACCGCCGACAGGTTCATCGGGTAGCCGAACCCGATCTTCACCGTCCCCCGGGTGGCCTGTTTGGGCGCCGCGGTCGACAGCCCCGCGCCACTGCTCCCGCTCCCCGTGCGCTGGGCGCCGGTGGTGGTGCCGCCCGTGCTCCCACCTCCCGCCGCCGAACCGGCATCGGTGCCGCCAGCGACGGCGGTGTCGGGAACCGTCGAGTCGACCGACCCGCTCCCGCTGCCACCGCCGAGGCGGCTGCCGGTGCGCAGACCCGCCTCGCGCGAGTGCAACCGCGTGGTCGAGTTGCAGGCGGCCAGCAGGCCCACCGCCAGCAGTACCGCTGCGGCCACGCGCATCCGAGTCATCCCGCCATTCCCTTCGTCGCGCCTTCGAGGAACACCGACCGCAGCAGGTCGGGCCGCTCCAGCAGTTCGGCGGCACCGCCGTCGAAGCGCATCTCGCCCTTTTCCATGAAGTAGGCGTGGTCCACCAGTGCGAGGGCGATGTTGACCGACTGCTCGACCAGCACGATGGCGGTGCCGTTGGCGTTGATGCGGCGCACCATCTCCAGCAGCTCGCCGACGACGATCGGCGCCAACCCGAGCGACAGCTCGTCGATGAGCAGGATGCGGGGCGACAGGATCAGCGACTTGCCCAGGGCGAGCATCTGCTGCTCGCCGCCCGACAACGTCGAGGCCAACTGGTTGCGCCGTTCGGCCAGACGGGGGAAGGCGTCGAACGTGGCGTCGATGCCACGGCTCACGTCGTGGCTGCGCCGGCCCAGGCTGTGCCCGTACACCCGCAGGTTGTCGACGACGCTGAGCGGGCCGAACGTGGCCCGGCCGCCGGGGATCTGGTTGACGCCCAACCCGAGCCGCCGCTCGGCGTCGAGGTAGGTGATCTCCGTGCCCTGGAAGTGCACGCTGCCGCGCGAGGGGAGGCCGAGACCGGAGATCACCCGTAGCAGCGTCGACTTCCCCGCGCCGTTGGTGCCGAGCAGGGCGACCATCTCGCCTTCGTCCACGGTGAAGTTGACGTCGAACAGCACCTGGAGTTGGCCGTAGGAGAAGTCGATGTGGCGGCACGCCAGCATCGGCAGGTGGGTGCCCGACGACTGGATGATGCGTAGCTCCTCGCGCTCGACCACGTCGTCGATCATGCGGTCGAGGTCCTGAGGCACGAGCGGCGCGGCCCGGAAGAAGACCCAGGCGGCGATGAGGATGGGGCCGCACAGCGAAATGACGGCGCCGCCGATGCCGAACCGGCGGTCGATGCCGCTGAGCAGCAGCACGCCCCCAACACCACCGACACCGGCCAGGAAGATGCCGAGCAGCGCGGTGGTGTGCGGGCGCATCTTGGGCGGCACAACCGACATGGCCACCATCCCAACCGCCGGCTGGAGGATGGCGGCCGTCACCAGCACCAGGCAGAAGCCGGCAACCATCAGCGGGAAGACCGGGGCGGTGACGCCGATGAAGAGTCCGACGACGATCCCGAGCGTCAACAGGGCCATGAACCGCATGAGCCGGGCGGGGTCCCGGCGGAACATGGCCTCACCCCGGCGACCGAAGATCGCCAGTCCCGGCAGCGTGCACGCCCACGCGAAGGCGAAGAACACCGAGCGGGCGCCCGGCCCCATGCCCCAGCGCTCGTCGAGGAAAAAGAACAGGAACGTGTAGAAGGGGAACAACATCACGCCGATGGCCGACCACGCGGCCAGCATGCGGCGGATGGTGGGGATGAGCATGACGCGGCGCGTGATCTCGAAGAACCCGAGATCGATCTCGCCGCTGTCGGCTTGGTCAGTCATGCCCGCGTCGCGACGGACTTCCTCCCGCACCTTCTCGGTATCCCACTTACCGAAGCCGGGGTCACGCAGCCGACCAGCGACGACCACGGCGGCCAGGCAGATGAACCCGGTGATGAGGAACACCGCCCGCCAGCTCATGTCGAGCACGCCCGTGATGAAGCCGACCACCAGCGGCGCGGCCACAGTGCCGGCGGCGAGGAACGCCCGGTAGCCGGAGAGGACGCGCAGCCGGATCTGTGTCGGGTAGGTGTCCATCATCAGCGGCCCGTGCACGGTGTCGACCGAGCCCGACGACGCGCCGTCGAGCAGCAGCACGCCCAGCAGGCCCCACACGTTGGCGACGAAGCCGGACGCCACCGTGGCCAGCCCCCACGCCAGGCCCGTGATCTTGGCGACCATCGCCCGGCGGGGACGGTGCTGCACGACGGCGGCGATGGGAAGCGACGCCAACACCACCGCCAGCGTCTTGAGCAGCACCAGGAACGCCAGCAACGACTTGCTCAGGCCCAGGGCCCGGCTGATCTCGGGCCCGAGGATGGAGAAGGCAAACCCCTGGAACTGGTCGACCACGACCAGCGCGCCGAGGGCGATGAGCGGGTACCAGCCCACGCCCGACTCGGCGATGCCGTCGCGGAGGCGGCCCATGCCGGCCTCGTCGCCCGTGACGCCGATGATCCGACGGGCCCGCTCGCGCACGCGCTCCTCGGCGTGCTCGAGAGCGTCGACGTTGTCGACCTTGGTGCCTTTGCGGGCACGCACCGTCTTCGCCATCAGCCGCTGCCCTTGATCGTGAACTGGACGGTGTAGGCGTACTCGCCGACGCGACCGCCGCGGGGGTCGACGAGCACGATCGTCGCCTCGTGCGAGTTCTTGGCGCCCGTGCGCTGGCCCCGCACCTTGGGGACGTCGTTGAGCGTGAGGCGCGTGTCGCGCGTGACGAACACGTAGTTGTCCTGCAGGTAGGTGAGGTCGGGGCAGCCGGGCGTGCGCTTGCAGTTGTCGTCGCCGACGGCCGAAAGGGTCTGGCCCGGCTTGATGGGCGCCCGGTCCACGAACACCGCGAAGAACGGCCCGCCCTGTGCGGTGCGGGTGAGCCTCTGGGCGTCCCAGCGAAGCGCCACCGGCAGGTGCACCGTCGACCGGTTGCGGGGACTGACGAACTTCACCCGGTGGTCGTTGTCGAACGCCAGCCCGTGCGTCGCGCAGGCGGGCAGCAGCGCCAGCACAGCCACCACTGCTCCCGCGACACGTACGCGAGTCACTTCTTCGTCGCTCCCACCAGCGCGGCCGCGCCCGACCGCTCGATGGCCCGCAGGTCGCCGCCCAGGTACGACTGGATCACGAGGGGGTCGTCGCGGATCTGCTGGGGCGTGCCGTCGGCGATCAAGCTCCCCGACTCCATGGCGATGATGCGGTCGGACAGGCGCATCACCATGGGGATGTCGTGCTCGATGACGATCAGGGTCAGGTCGAGAGCGTCCTTGAGCCGAGCCAGCAGGTCGCCCAGCGCCTCCGTCTCCCGCTGGGCGATGCCCGACGCGGGCTCGTCCAGCAGCAGCAGCGTCGGCTCCAACGCCACCAGGCACGCCAGCTCGGTGATGCGGCGCGTGCCGGTGGAGAGGGCGGCGATCTGCTTGTTGCGGAACGCGTGCAAGCCCATCGACCCGATCAGCTCGCGCGCCCGCGCCTCCTTGCGGCGGTCGGCCGCGCCCAGGCCCGCCAACGCTGGCGCCAGCCGGGTCGGCTCCGCCCGCTCCAAGGCCAGCATCACGGTGTCGAGCACCGTCAACGTCGGGAACAGGCTGGCGTCCTGGAACGACCGGATGAGGCCGAGCCGGCCGCGCCCCTCCGGCCCCATCTTGCTGACGTCGGTGCCTGCGAACACCACCCGTCCGGCATCGGGTCGGGTGAAGCCACCGATGAGCTCGAACAGCGTCGTCTTGCCGGCGCCGTTGGGCCCGATGAGCCCGAGGATCTCGCCCGCCTGCACCTCGAAGCTCACGCCGTCGACCGCGCGCACCCCGCCGAACGCCTTCTCCACACCCTCGACGACGAGCAGCGGGCCGTCGTTGGTCGGCCCGCTGGCGATGCGGCGCTCGAGCACCAGACCGCCGGTGGGTGCGTGGGCATCGGTCTCGCCGACGTCATCCATGGCTCGCACTCTTCTGGCGTCGATGCCGGCCAGGCGCGCCACCAGGTCGATGGCGCGGTCGCGCGCGGGCTTGAGCATCTGGGCGATGCCGCCCGGGAAGTAGAGGATCAGCACCAGCCAGCCCAGGGCAGTGGCGGCCAGGCCGGCGTTGTCGAGAGGCAGGAACTTGGGGATGCCGATGATGTAGAACGCGCCGATGAGCGGGCCGGCCAGCACGCCGATGCCGCCCAGCACGGTCATGGCGGCGACGTCGATGCTGGCGCCGATGGGGAAGGCGGTGGGTGACACACGCGACAGCGCGTGCCCGTAGAGCGCGCCGCCGACCCCGGCGAGGAAGCCGGCCAGCACGAACGCCTGCAACTTCACCGCGGTGGCCGGGATGGTGAAGGCGCGGGCGGCGGCTTCGTTGTCGCGCAGGGCGCGCAAACGCCGACCCACGCCGCTGCGCCAGACGTTGCCGGCCAACCAGACCGACACCGCCAGCGGGATCAGCGCGAACAGGTAGTACTTCTTGCCCGTGTCGAAGATGGTGTGGCCGATGACGGGGCGTCCGGGGTCGACGCCCTCGCCCAGCATCCACGACTGCTGGAACAGCCACCCTTGCGTGGCCAGGGCGAAGCCGAGCGTCGACACCGCCAGCATCAAGCCGCGGATGCGCAAGGCGGGCAGGCCGATCACCAACGACACCGCCGCGGCGCCAAGTCCCGCGGCGACGAACCCGAACAGGTAGTTGCCCGTCTGCACAGTGACGACGTACGACACCGTCGCCCCGACGCCGGCCAACGCGAACTGACCGAGCGACAGCTGCCCGCCCAGGCCGGTGACGACACCGACCGACAGCCCGACGATCGAGAACGCCATGATCACGGTGAGCGTCACCGACGTGGCGTTGGTGGTGAGCACGGGCATCAGCAGCGCCACGGCCAAGCCAATGCCGGCGACGATCGACCCCAGGTTGCGGATGGCCCACACCTGGCGCAGGCGCTCG
>JAFATL010000387.1 GCA_019243975.1 Actinomycetota bacterium
CCTGGGCGGTTTCGCCGCCGCCGTCGAAGTCCTCACCGTCCTCCTCGCCGCCTGGGACACCGCCGACGCCCGCTAGCGCGCCGGCGACCACGTGAAGCTCGGTCCGCACGTCCTGGTTCGCACGATGCGCAACCCGATGGTGCGGACAGGATGGTCCGAGAGCGTCGAGCGAATGCACATTTGTCATAGGTTCCTGACGTGCTCATCGTGACCGGCAGTGTTCGCGTTCGTCCCGATCACCTCCAGCGTGCGCTCGAGCTCAGTTTGGAGCACGTTCGACGATCGCGGACCGAGCCGGGATGCTTGTTGCACTCTGTTCATCACGATGCAGAAGATCCGCATCGACTCGTGTTCCTCGAACACTGGGCGGACACAAGCGCGCTGCGAGCACACTTCGAGGTTCCGGCGTCCGGGGCGTTCGTGACCGAGCTCGCCGGTTTCGCGCAGGAACCGCCAGAGATGCAGATCTACGAGGCTCATACGACGTCTGTGTGACGAGTCGAAGGAAGCCGTAACGGCACGTCCGCGCGCTCGCGCGTCATTGTGCAGTACTGCAGCCCACAGACGCATTGCTGCACAAGGAAGGACCGACAACACCGATCGGCATTGCCTGTTCTGGCGCTCCCTCGCGTGCTCGCGAGCGTCGGGCTGGATCCCTAGAGGATCGTGTACTGGTCGCCGGTGTTGGGCGCGCTGGTGCCGGCCGGCGTGTGCACGGTGATGTCGACTTGGCCGGGGGCAGCGGAGGCGGGTGGGGTGGCCACGAGGTAGTTGGCCGACAGCACGCGCACTGAGGCGGCCCGGGTGGCGCCGAAGAGGACGGCGGTGTCGGGGGTGAAGCCGGAGCCGCTCACCAGCACGGGTGCAGACGCGGCGCCTTGCTGCGGGCCGACGGCGCTGACCTCGGGCGGGCGGCGCGCCAACAGGGCGCGGAATGCGGGCTCGAGGCCGGCGTTGGCCGTAAGGCTCTCGGGCAGATCGCCGGGGCCCGGGTGGTCGGGCAGCACGTGGTGGTTCGACACATTGACGTCGACCGGAGCCGGCGGGCAGATGTACGCGGCGATGGGCTGGGCCCAGTAGTTGTCGTCGATGCGAAGGTGCCCGATGGTGTTGCAGCCGCCGTGCGCCAGCGCGTGGGCCTGGTACTCGGCGTTGGTGCGGTAGGTGATGTAGTCGCTGCCCTCATCGTTGTAGTAGGCGAACTCCGACCAGGTGGCGAGCAAGGCGATGTTGCCGGTGATGAGCAGGCCCCGCGCCATCTGGGCCGACGTCGTGGTCAACGTGAGCGCCGGGTTCGATGCCGGGCCGTCGGGGTCGGGGGGCGCCTGGGTGCCGTTGGTGTAGATGGCACCGCCGTCGGGGAGCGTCGCCATGTAGTCGTAGATGAGGTTGTCGGCGATGGTGTTCCAGCCCGCCACGTTGGGGTTGTCGGCGTGCGTCGTGTCGGTGTGCCAGCCCCCCCACCCGAAGCTGATGGCGGTGTATGGGGTGTGGTCGATCTGGTTGTGGGCGACCACCGTGTGCCGCGTGTAGCCCACCCAGATGCCGACGCCGCCGTGGTACTCGGCCGCGATGTCGTGCACCCAGTTGTCGGAGATGGTGTTGCGGTCGTTGATGTCCTCGGCGCCGTAGCGCTGGGCGTCGGTCGTGTCGCCGAGTTGGATGCCCGAACCCGACGTGTCTGTCACCTCGTTGCCCTGCACGAGGTTGCCCTGGCTGCCGTCGTCGAACGTCAGCCCCGCCGCGCCCACGTGCGTCAGCGTGTTGCCGACGAACCGCACGCTGCGAGCACGGTGGAAGGTGACCATCGCGGGCGGGCGCGTCCACGCCGCGAACGGGCACGTCCCGGGCGGCGTCGTGTACTGGCAGGTGCCCTCGGGCGGGCGGCCGGAGGCAGGGTTCGACCCCGACGCGTTGACGCCCGTCAGCGTCGTGTTCGCCTGCATCTCGGCGAACCCGTTGTCGCCGCTCGGCTGCAGCCACGTGGTGTGGCCGAACGTCAGCCCCCGCACGGTCAGGTTGGCGACGCCGTTGGCGGTGAGCAACGACTCGAGCACGGGCAGCACGGCCGTCGT
>JAFATL010000488.1 GCA_019243975.1 Actinomycetota bacterium
ACGCGGTGCGAGCCTTCGATCACGGTCATACCGCCGGCGCGGGGTTCGACGTCGCCGAAGAGGGCGTGCACCTTCAACCCCGCGGGCGGCGCCAGCGCGTCGTTGTACGGAGCGTCGACGTGCCACCCGGCGTGGGGCACGTTCCACGGCCGCGCCATTGGGAAGAGAAGGAAGAACGCGCCCCAGTCGCGCGGTCGAGGCCAGTTGTCGGTCTGCAGCACTTCGCCGATGGCGGCGAATGTGCGTGGGGTTCCGATGGCGTTGAACTGTGGCGCGCTCTTGAGCCCTTGCAGATGGAACGGGGCCTCCACCGTCCAGCTGGACGGCTCGTCGCGCCGCACGCCGCGCTTCTCGAGGGCGCGCCAGACGACGTCGCGCATGGCAGCCGCGTCATCGACGGCGAACGCGGCGGCCACACGAACCCAGCCGCGCTCCTCGAAGTGGCGCCGCTCGTCAACGGTCAGCTGCACGCCCGAAGGCTTCTCCGCCTGGAGGGGGGCCGCCACTCATTTGGGCACCACGGAAGGGCTCCGGCGTAGCATCCGCCTGCCGTGAACAACATCGGCGACTACGCACTGATCGGCGACTGTCACACGTCGGCCCTGGTGGGAAGGGACGGCTCCATCGACTGGGCCTGCTTCCCCCGCTTCGACTCGCCCTCGGTGTTCGCCAAAGTGCTCGACGCCACGAGCGGTGGCTCGTTCGCGGTGACGCCGCGCAACGTCGAGTCGGTGACGCGCGCCTACGTCGACGGCACCAACGTGCTCACGACGACGTTCCGCACCGCCGGCGGGGTCGTCGAGCTCACCGACTGCATGCCGGTCGCCCCGATGGACCCGGCCCGACCGGCCGCGGTCAAGCCCTACCGGTCGTTGTTGCGCCACATGCGATGCACCGAAGGCAGCGTCGAGCTCGATGTCGACCTGGCGCCGCGGTTCGAGTACGGCGCGTTCGTGCCCCGCTTCCGGCTCACGTCGCAGACCAGCGCCGAGATCGTCGGCGGCGCCGACGCGTTGTGGGTGACGGCGACCCGTCCCGTGCGCCTCGGGCACGAACGGGTGGAGGCGACGTGGCGCCTGGCCCGGGGCGAACAGGTGTGGCTCGACGTGGCGTGGACGCAGTCGCACGACGAACGCCCAGCGGCCGCGCCCAACCTGCGCCACCGCCTCCAGGACACGATCGCGTTCTGGAAGGCGTGGTCGGCGCGCTGTCGCTACGAAGGCCACCACCGCGACGCCGTGATGCGCTCGGCGCTGGTGCTCAAGGCGTTGACGTACTCGCCGAGTGGCGCCGTCGTCGCGGCGCCGACAACGTCGTTGCCCGAAGAGATCGGCGGCGGCCGCAACTGGGACTACCGCTACACGTGGATCCGCGACGCCACGCTCACCCTGATCTCGTTGTTCGTGCTCGGCTTCACCGACGAGGCGGCCGCGTTCAAGCGCTGGCTCGAACGCACGGGCGCGGGCCGGCCGCGCGACCTGCAGATCATGTACGGCATCTGCGGCGAGCGATCACTGCCCGAGATGGAGGTGCCGCACCTCGTCGGCCATCGCGACTCGCGGCCGGTGCGCATCGGCAACGGCGCGGTCAAGCAGCTGCAGCTCGACTGCTACGGGCAGCTGCTGCAGGCCGGCTACCTCTTCGCGAAGGCGGGCGGCGCCATCACCGAGGAGAACTGGGCATTCCTGTCGGGCCTGGCCGACGTGGTGTGCGAGACGTGGCGTCAGCCCGACCGCGGCATCTGGGAGATCCGCGACGACCCCCGTCACTTCGTGCACTCGAAGCTCAACTGCTGGGTGGCCCTGGACCGCGCCATCAAGCTGGCGACGGCGCGGCGCCTGCCCGGCCCCTTGGACGCGTGGGCGCACCAGCGCGACGCCCTGCACGACTATCTGATCGACGAGGCCGCCGGCGGCGGCTGGTTCGCCCAGGCGGTGGGGACGCAACAGGCCGACGCGTCGACGCTGCTCGTACCTGCGCTCGGTCTGCTGCCGACGACG
>JAFATL010000546.1 GCA_019243975.1 Actinomycetota bacterium
GAGGGCAAGTCGATCGCGGTGACAGGCGCGGGCCGCGGCATCGGGCGTGCAGTCGCCCTGGCCGCCGCCGCCGAGGGCGCCTCCGTGGTCGTGGCGGATATCGGCGTGAGCATGGACGGCAGCGATCCGACGAGCGAGGTGGCCGACGGCGTCGTCAAGGAGATCGCCAACGCCGGCGGCACTGCGGTGGCGGTGGCCGACAGCGTCACGACCATGGAGGGCGGCAACCGCATCGTGCAGACCGCCGTCGACGAGTTCGGCAAGATCGACGGCGTCGTGTGCGTAGCCGGCATCCTTCGCGAACGGATGCTGTTCAACATGTCCGAGGAGGAGTGGGACCCGGTCATCGAGACCCACCTCAAGGGCACGTTCACGGTGTTCCGCGCCGCGTCGGCGATCATGCGCAAGCAGGGGTCGGGCTCGCTCGTCGGGTTCACCTCCGGTGCCTTCTCGGCGTCGACCGCGCAGGCCAACTACAGCGCAGCCAAGGGCGGCATCGTCTCGCTCGTGCGCAGCGCCGCTCTCGGCCTCCACAAGTACGGCGTGACGGCCAACTGCATCGCTCCCATTGCCCGCACTCGCATGTCGGCCAACGTTCCCGGCGATCTCGCCGAGATCGGCGACGCCGAGGACGTGGCGCCCATGGTCGTCTACCTGCTGGGCGACAAGGCCAAGCACATCACCGGCCAGATCTACACCGCCGTCGGCGGCAAGATCGCCGTCTGGAACCAGCCCCAGGAGCTCCGGGCCATGTACAAGGACGGCCGCTGGACGCCCGAGGAGATCGAGGCCCGGCTCGAGGCCACCGTCGGCCAGGAGCCCATGCCCTTCCTCGTCAAGATGCTCGCCATGCAACAAGAGGCGGCTAAGAAGGAGGGGTGACCCCGCTGCGCGTGCCGCTCGTCCCGGTCGAGGAGCTCGACGAAGACACGGCCGCGCTGGTTGCCCTCGCTGCGCAGGATGGGCGGGAGGCGCCCCCGACCGTTGCCGTGCTCGCCCACACGCCGTCGTTGCTCGGCCCGTTCCTCGGCTGGGCGGCCGCCCTCGCGCTGAATGGCGTGCTCTCGCACCGGGACCATGAGCTGCTGGCGTTGCGGGCCGCGTTCAACAGCCGTTCTCCGTTCGAGTGGGGCGAGCACATCGGGTTCGCCCGGTCGGCCGGCATCACCGATGCCGAGATCGAGGCGGCGGCGGAAGGCCCGACCGCGACGGCGTGGACGGTGCCCGAGCGCAACCTGCTGCGCGCCGCCGACGAGCTGTACCAATCCTCCGCGATCAGCGGCGACACGATGGCGGCCCTGGCCGTCGACTACGCGCCTGCCGCGCTGGTGGAGATCCCGTTCGTGTACGGGCAGTACACGATGCTGTCGATGGTGGCCAACGCCATCGGCGCCGAGCCCGACCCGGCGTGGGAGCCCATGCCGGGCTGGGATCGGGAGCCTCTCTAACCGCCGACCGGCACGATGCGGTGCTCGAGGATGCGACCGCGCTCGAGCTTGAGCCATCCGAACGTCGCCACCGGCTGACGGCGGCGCTGCGTCGGTGAGCCGGGGTTGAACAGGCGCTGCCCGCCGACGCCGAGCACGTCGACGGGCTCGTGGCTGTGCCCGAACACCACGACGCGAGCGTCGGGGAAACGGCGGTGCAAACGCGCCTCCCGACCCTTGCGGGCGCCCGACTCGTGCACCATCGCCACCGGTACTCCGTCGAAGATCTCCTCGATCACCTCGGGCAGACGATCGCTGAGCGTCCGGTCGTTGTTGCCGAGCACCGCCCACAGCGGCTTGCGGGCGGCCAGCTCGTCGAGCAGCTCGGCCTCCGTCACGTCGCCCGCGTGCAGCACCCCATCGGCGCGTTCGACCGCCGCCACCACCGATGCCGGCAGCGAGCGCCCTGCGCGCAGATGCGTATCGGCGAGCACCAGCAGCCGCATGCCCCACCTTGCCACTCGCTCGGTACCGTTCTGGACGTGGCCACCCAGAACGACGTCCGCCGCATCGCCATGGCGTTGCCCGGCGTGAACGAGGGGAGCGGCCGCTTCG
>JAFATL010000619.1 GCA_019243975.1 Actinomycetota bacterium
CCGTCGGCGGGTGGGTCATGAACAGGCTCTTGAACTGCACGTCCCGACCCGTAAGCGGGTTGATGATGAACAGCGAGGCCTCGGCCGGCGTGACCTGCATGGGCACCCGGGCGGCCACCGCCTCGATCTTGGCAAGGGCCCGCGCCAGCGGCTCGCCGTCTCCGATCAGACGGGCGCCGGACCGGTCGGCCTCGTACTCCCGGCTGCGGGTGATCGCCATCTGGAGCAGGAAGGCGGCGAGGGGGGCCAGGATGAGCGACGCCAGCATGCCGATGGCGCCCAACGCATTGTTGTTGTCGCGCCGGTTGCCGCCTCCGCCCAACATGGCGCCCCACAGGAACATGCGGCTGATGAACGTGATGCCCATGGCGATGGCCGCCGCCACCGAGCCGATGAGGATGTCGCGGTTGCCGACGTGGCTGAGCTCGTGGGCCAGCACGCCCCGCAGCTCGTCCCAGGAGAGGACCTCGAGGATGCCTGCGGTCACGGCGACGGCGGCGTGCTCGGGGTTGCGCCCGGTGGCGAAGGCGTTGGGCTGGCGGTCCGGGGTCAGGTACAGCTTGGGCATGGGCATGCCCGCGTAGGTGGTCAGCTCTCGGACGATGCGGTAGTACTCGGGCATCTCCTGCTCGCTCACCGGCTGCGCTCGCGCCGCCTTGATGGCGATCGTGTCGGAGAACCAGTACGACCCCATCGTGAACACCAGGCCGAGGAGCAGCCCGATGACGGCACCGTTGCGGCCGAAGAACGACCCGATGATGATCATGAGCCCGCCCAGGAAGGCGAGCAGGACGTAGGTCTTGATCGTGTTCTTGCTCATCTCAATCGCTACAACGGTACCGGCCCGCCCTGTAGTTCCGTTGGCGGTCCCCTGAGAAGCCGCTGTGACTTCCGGCTCGCCCGCTCTCAGTCGTAGTAGCCGCTGTGGATGTAGATGCAGGGGACGCCTTCGGCGCGGAACATCTCGACGTTGCGGCGGTCGTCTTCGAAGGCGAGGCGGAGGTCGAAGCCTTCCTTGCGGAGGTCGTGCACGGTCCAGCGCTTGAACTCGCGGGCGGCGGAGTAGTCGCCGAAGTCGCGCATGATGAGCAGGTCCCAGCGCAGGTCGTAGCGGCCGAGCCACGCCAAGGTCTGGGGCTGCACGCGGACGGGACGACCGGTGAGGAGGATGATCCGCAGGTCTTCGTCGAGCAACTCGAGCAGGCGGGCCACCTCCTCGATGAGCGGGTCGTCGCCGCACGCCTCGAAGAAGCGGTTCCAGTCGCGCCGGCCTGCCTCGATGAAGTGCTGGCGGGTGGCCGCGTCCGACAGCACGCCGTCGAGATCGAACACGACGGCGCGGCCGGGCTCGACGGGCCCGGCCCGCCAGCGCCAGTTGTCGGGGGTGTACAGCGCTACTCCTCCGTCGGAGAGACGGCGGCCCGCCGCTTGATCTCGTCGACCACGGCCGCGTCGGCGAGGGTGGTGGTGTCGCCCAGGGCTCGCCCCTCGGCGACGTCCTTCAGCAGTCGCCGCATGATCTTGCCGCTGCGCGTCTTGGGGAGGTCGTCGGTGAACACGATGGTCTTGGGCCGGGCGATGGCGCCGATGCGCGTCGCCACGTGCTGGCGCAGGGCCTGGCCGTGTGCGTCGTCGGCCTCGTTGCCCGCCTTGAGCGTGACGAAGGCGATGATCGCCTGCCCGGTGGTGTCGTCCTTGGCGCCGATCACCGCCGCCTCGGCCACCGTCGGGTGGTCGACGAGCGCGGACTCCACTTCGGTGGTCGACACGCGGTGGCCCGACACGTTCATCACGTCGTCGACGCGGCCGAGCAGCCAGAAATAGCCGTCGTCGTCGAGCTTGGCCCCGTCACCCGCGAAGTACCGGTCGGGGTACTTGCTCCAGTACGTCTCCTTGTACCGTTCCGGGTCGCCGTAGATGCCGCGCAGCATCGACGGCCACGGCCGGTTGAGCGTGAGGTAGCCGCCACCGACCGGCACCGGCTTGCCCGCTTCGTCGACCACCTCGGCGGAGATGCCGGGCAACGGGAATGTGGCCGAACCCGGCTTCGTCGTGGTGCAACCGGGAAGGGGCGAGATCATGATGGCGCCCGTCTCGGTCTGCCACCACGTGTCGACGACCGGCGTGCGCCCGCCCCCGATGTGCTGCTGGTACCAGATCCACGCTTCCGGATTGATGGGCTCGCCGACCGAACCCAGCACGCGCAGGCTGGAGAGGTCGTGCGCCTCGGGGTACTGCGTGCCCCACTTCATGAAGGTGCGGATGCCCGTCGGCGCGCAGTAGAGGATCGTCACGCCGTAGCGCTCGATGATCGACCACCAGCGGTCCTTGTCGGGGAAGTCGGGCGTGCCCTCGTACATGACCGACGTGGCGCCGTTGGCGAGCGGGCCGTAGACGATGTAGCTGTGGCCGGTCACCCAGCCGATGTCGGCCGCGCACCAGTAGATGTCGGTGTCGGCGTGCAGGTCGAAGACGTACCTGTGGGTGAACGCGACCTGGGTGAGGTAGCCGCCCGTCGTGTGCATGATGCCCTTGGGCTTGGCCGTCGTCCCCGAGGTGTAGAGCAGGTAGAGCAGGTCCTCGGCGTCCATGCGCTCGGGCGGGCACTCGGGTGCGGCGTCGGCCATCAAGTCGTGCCACCAGTGGTCGCGGCCGTCGACCATCTCGCAGCTGGTGTCGGTGCGCTTGACCACCACGACGTGCTCGATCGACGGCGTCTCCGCCACCGCCGCGTCGGCGTTGGTCTTGAGCGGCACCGGCGCGCCGCGGCGCCAGCCGCCGTCGGCGGTGATGAGGACACGCGCCTCGGCGTCGTTGATGCGGTCGCGCAGCGCGTCGGACGAGAAGCCGCCGAACACCACGGAGTGCGGCGCGCCGATGCGCGTGCACGCCAGCATCGCCACCGGCAACTCCGGCACCATCGGCATGTAGATGTTGACGCGGTCGCCCCGCTTGACGCCGAGGCCCTTCAGGACGTTGGCGAACTTCTGCACCTCGTCGAGCAACTCGGCGTAGGTGATGGTGCGGGTGTCGCCGGGTTCACCCTCCCAGTGGTACGCGACCTTGTCGCCCTTGCCCGCCTCCACGTGTCGGTCGAGGCAGTTGTAGGAGACGTTGAGCGTGCCGCCTATGAACCAGCGGGCGAAGGGCAGCTTCCACTCGAGGATGGTGTCCCACTCGTCGAACCAGTCGAGGGCGAGGGCCTGCTGCGCCCAGAAGCCCTCCCAGTCCTGGTTGGCCTGGTCGTACAGAGAGGTGTCGCTGACGTTGGCCTGCTTTCGGAACTCGTCGGACGGAGGGAAGGTGCGGTCCTCGGAGTAGTACGCCTCGATGGTGGGCTCAGGCATGCCGTCGAGCCTACGCAAACGGGACGGGCGGATTTGCCGTCGGACTGCCGCGCCAGCTCGGTGCCTTCGCTCTTGCTGCCCGAGAGGAACGGCAGCAGCACGAACAGCAGGAACAGGGCGTGGAGCACCAGCATCGAGATGCGCACGGTGCGGCGGAAGCTGGCGTCGTTGCCCGACCACGTGACCCGCCAACCCACGGCCAGGATCGTCACGATGGCGGCCAACCCGGGGAAGAAGTAGCGGCCGCTCACGAGGACGACCTGCGACGGCGGGACGTCCCGGAGGAGCACGGCGCCGGTGATGACAAAGGCGGTGATGACCAGCAGGACGACCAGCGGCGTGCTGCGGTTGCCCCTCCCGAGGATGGACGCCGCCACCGCGCCGCCGACCCCGACGATGGTCAGGGCGCCGAGGAGGACTTGGAACACGATCGGCAGCACGGGCGGCGGGATCGTCCACCCCACCGTGGCCCAGAACATGGCCGTCGCCAACGCCATGCGGTTGGCCAGCAGGTCGCGGCCGGCGAGCACGCGACCCGGTTGGTGCACGACGGCGTCGAGGGCGTCGAACGCTCCGTTGACGCCGTTCTGGACCGACGCCGGCAGCACACGCGGGGCGCGGAGGTTGGCTCGGTCGGCCGAACCGTTGATCAGCTCGTTGCGCACGGTCGTCCCACCCCACCGCAACGACGACGAGCCCGGGACCTTCTCGGGCGGCCCGTTGAACTGGCCGATGGCGAGGACGGCTTCGTCCGCGTACACGGTGCCCGGCGCGCCGAAGGACCCGAGGTCGACCTTCACCGAGCGCGCCTCGGTCGGTACCCGCCCCTGCACCCAGAAGAACTGCCAATTCGCGGTCGGCGTCGTGGCGACGGTGCCGAACCGGGTGCTCCCGTCGGCGGCCATGTCGAGGAACGCGGTCAGGGGCGGGCCGTCGGCGCGCATCCACACGCCGAACGTCACGTCCTCCCCGCGCATGGCGCGGGCACGTTGCAGGGGCAGGTTCTCGCTCACCTGCGAACCAGGAACACCTGGCATGCAGATGCCCCACTTCCCTTCTTTGGCCTGATGACACCGGTAGGTGCGCGACACCGGCGAGCCCTGCCACACCGCCAGCCGGGTACGAGGCGCGGCGGCGAGGAAGATGCCGAGTCCGAGCTCGACGGCGACCGCCACGGCCAGCAGCACGAGCCGGCGCCGGCCCGTGCGCAGCAACGCCGCCACCGGGATCACGAAGAACAGCGGCACGACCGTGCGCTTCGTCAGCACGCCCAGCACCACCAAGGCCACGACGGCGGAACCCAGCAGCACGGGCCGCCGCAGCGTTGGTCGCTGCACGACCGCCACGACGAGCACCAGCACCAGCAAGGCACCGAGGAGGTTGGCCAGCGTGTCGCTGTTGGCGGCGCCCGCGAACACCGCGAACGTCGGGAGGCCGGCGGCCAGGGCCATCGGCACCTCGGCCATACGGGCGCGCGTGGGCCACAGCAGACGTCCGACGGCGCCGCACGCCCACACCGTCCACGCGCCGAACACGATGCCGAGCACGCGCACCAACGCCAGCCGCACCAGCAACGGTGCGGAACCGAACGGCGACGTCAGGGTGGCCGCCACCTGGTAGTAGAGCGGCGGGTGCAGCAGTTCGCTCGGACCGGGCACGTGGTGCTGGTCGAGCGCGGGGCGCGCACCCGGCAGCAACTTCACCGTGTTCGTCTCCCGCACCGACGCAACGACGTCAGCCTCGACGCTGCTGTTGACGACCCGGTCGTTGGGGTTCAGCCGGTTGACGGCGATGCGCTGCGCGGCCGCCGTGCCGGCGCGGCGCTGGATCTCCACGTGGGCCATGTGCTGCGGCTCGTCGGGCATCTGCCACGGCGGCACGGCCAGCGCATAGAAGCTGGCGACGAACTCGAAGAACAGCAGCGCCCAGAGAGGTCCGGCGACTCGCTTGCCGGCCCGCTGTCGCAACAGGTACCAGAGGGCGGGCACGCTGCTCAGCAGCAGGAGGATCACGAACATCGCTCCCCCGCCCTGGGCTGCGTTGCTGTCGTGGAAGGGCCAGAAGAACCCCACCCCCAGGATCACGCCATCCACTCCACCACGGTGAAGGCGCCCAGCCCGGTCATGTCGGTGAGCGCAGCGCCTTCGTTCACCCGGCTACGGGCCGCCATGGCCGCCAGGTCGCCGATGGCGGCCCGTTCCTCCCACGTGCTTCGCGCCTCGGCGACGAGCGCGTCGATGCCGTGGGCCACGAGGAAGTCGCGCTGGCTGCGTTGGGAAGCCGGCGCTCGGACGGTGGCGAGCTGGTCGAAGGCGACCTCGCACGTCACGTCCTGACCGCCGGGGTCCTCGAGCGGATGGCCGCCCCGCCCGTGGGCCCGGTAGGTGCGCAGCCACTCGGTCCACGGCCGCGCCGCCAGCGAGGCCGACGTGTCGCCGTAGTCGATCACCACGACCCGTCCGTCCGGCACCGCCGCCAACGCGTCACGGAGCCACCGCTGCGCCTCGTACTGCAGCGGCAGGCGTCCCCCGTCGGGCGCGTCCGGCGCCACCCGGTCGGCGGCCGCGACCAGCTCCGGCGCCGCGGGCACCACGATCTCGACCAGGCCGCGGTCGTCCTCGCCGACGCGCACCTCCGACCATCCTCCCTCCACCCGCGCCAGCAAGGTGAAAGCCAGGTTGTCGAGCAGTTCGTTGGCCAGCACGACGCCTGGGAACGGCTGGGCGGGAAGCTCGGCCAGCGACGTGACGAGCGGCCCGCTCGCCGTCACGGGATGGGCCTCGGCCTCGTCGTCGTCGACGGTCACTTCCACCGGGCC
>JAFATL010000758.1 GCA_019243975.1 Actinomycetota bacterium
CACGACGTGCGGCGCGTCGGGCCCGGTCGGGAAGTCGTCCTGGGTGATGGGGCCTTTGGCGACGAGCGTCAGGGCGCCGGCGATGTACGAGCCGCCCGACACCGCCGCCAGGTAGTCGGCGTGCCCGTCGCCCACGACGAGGCCGCGCGTCGACAGGGCCTGCAGGGCGCCGAGCCCGAAGGCGGCGGCGCGTATGCCGCCGCCGGACAGGCAGATGCCGGTCGTGCCCGGCACCATCGTCGCCGCGTGCGGTTGCGCCGCAGGTTCCATCGCGCGAGTCCCCCTCCCGCTTCGGGCCCTGATGCTACGCGGGCGTCGTGCTGCGTACCGTGATCCCTTCGCGGTCGACCGTCGCCCGTTCCCGGTGGCGCAGCTCGTGCATCCGCCGTTGCACCTCGAAGATGACGGCGAGGATCGCGATCGAGACGATCCCGTCGAGCCAGTAGTGGTTGCCGGTGGTGGCCACGAAGGTGAAGGTGGCGGCGGCGTGGACGGCGCCGATCCACCGCCACCGGCTCCTGCTCAGGCGCCACACGACGACGGCGATGAGCACCGCCCACCCCACGTGCACCGACGGCATGGCTGACAGCTGATCGGCCACGCCCTTACCGATCGGTCCGTAGACCGATTGCCCGTACATGGCCGGCGTGTCGAGCACCCCGAGCCCCGGCACCAGGCGAGGCGGCGCGACCGGGATGAGCTGGATCAGCAGGCACGCGCCGGTGATGGCGACGATGGCATTGCGGACGCTCGCGTAGTGCTCCCGGTGCCGGAAGTACACCCAGAAGAGGAAGATCACGAGCGACGGGAAGTGCAGCCAGCCGTAATACATGTTGGTGAACTGCACGAACCAGTGGTGCGGCAGTAGCGCGTGCTGGATCGTCCGTTCGTTGGGGAGGTGCAGAAGGCGTTCGGCGTGCCACAGCCACCGCCCCCGCCCGACCGCGCCTTCGATCCGGAGCACCGAGAGGTCGCCGGCCAGCTGCCACAGCGAGAACAGGCCGAGGATCAGCCCCGCTTCGCGGGCGAAGCTCCCGGTGACGTCGGCCCGGTGCGTCAGGGAGCGGCGGGCCACCACCCACACCAGGAACAGCGCCAGGGCGGCGATCGCGGCCGCCTGCCACGAGACGTCGAACTGCCAGAGCATGCGCGCTACATGTTGCCCGAGAGGCGCTGCAGCACGGCGTCGGCTTCGTTCATGATGCGCTCGACCAGCTGCGCGACCGTGGGCAGGTCGTCGATGACGCCGACGACCTGACCGCTCGCCATCACGCCCAGGTCGGGCCGCCCGTCGACCATCGCCGCCTTCAGCAGCATCGGCGTATTGGCGGCCATCACCACCTCGCTCCACGTGAGCTCCTGCGTGCGTCGCATGGCCACGCCCTCGCGCACGATCTCCGACCAGGGCGTGCCCGACAGCTTCTTGAACGCCAGCGCGTTGCGGATTGCTCGCGGGAACCGGCGCGTCGGCCCGGAGTCGACCAGCGCTTGCACGAACTCGGTGCGCAGCACGCGATGGGGCACGCCGTCGACCTCGGTGGTCACGACGGTGTCGGTGACGGCTTTACCCAGGTACACGTCCTTGACCGCCTGCGGCACGGTGCTGTCGCTGGTGAGGAGGAAGCGCGTGCCCATGGCGATGCCGCACGCGCCGTAAGCCAGGGCGGCCACGAGTCCACGCCCGTCGAAGAACCCGCCCGCCGCGATGACGGGGATGTCGACGGTGTCGACGATCTGGGGCAGCAGCAACGACGTGGGGACAGCCCCGGTGTGGCCGCCGCCCTCGCCGCCCTGCACGAGCACGGCGTCGACGCCCCACGCCGCCACCTTCTCGGCGTGACGTTTGGCGCCGATGGACGGGATCACGACGACGCCGCCGTCCTTCAGCCGCTTGATGAGGTCCTGCCTGGGCGCCATGGCGAACGACGCCACCTTCACGCCGTTCTCCACGATCATGTCGATGCGGTCGCCGACGTCGGCCTGGTCGGCCCGCATGTTGACGCCGAACGGCTTGTCGGTGCGCTCCTTGGTCTCCTTCACCGCGTTGCGCAGCTCGTCGAACGTCATGGTGCCGGCCGCGAGAATGCCGAGCCCGCCTGCGTTGCTGGTGGCCGACGCCAGGCGAGGCCCGGCGACGTAGCCCATGCCGGTTTGCACGATGGGGTACTGCACGCCCAGCAGGTCGCAGAGCGGGGTGCGCAGCGCCGGGTGCACGCTCAGCCCTTCACCTCGTTGAGGCGGAGGCCGTCGGGGTCGAGCGACTCGATGACCTTGAGCTCCTCGTCGGTGGGCGGGCGCGACTCGGGAACGTCGGCGGGAACGTTCAGCTCGAAGCCCGTGGCCTCCACGATCTCGTCCACGGTGACGCCGGGATGCACCGACCGCAGCCGCATCGAGTGATCGGGCGTCTCGAAGTCGAACACGCCGAGGTTGCTGACCACGCGACGGATCTCGTGGAACTTCTCGGCGCCCTTGGGCACGCGGTCGTAGCCGACGCCCGACACGCAGTCGACCTGGGGCACGAACGACCGGGTCGAGTGGTTGGGGATCCAGTAGCTGGTCGGGTGGTTGACGGTGTTGCCCGGCCCGCCCCGCACGCCGAGCAGCATGGCCTTGGGCTTGGCCCACGGCCCGATGCACGCGATGTTCTGGCTGCCGAACCGGTCGATCTGCGTGGCGCCCATCATCACGTGGCGCTTGCCCGACCACACGATGTCGAAGAACTTGCCGAACGGCATCCAGGCCTCGGCGCGCCGGGGCGCATCGGGCGCCGCGTTGACGGCGATCGGTTCGGCCAACGCGAGGGCATCGCCGTCGGAGTACACCAGGTCGGGCTCGAACGTGGACGCGGCCAAGCGCACCGCGATCATGGGAATGGTGCCGATGGGGCTGGCCACGATCTCGCCGTCGCCCCGCCACGCCTCGGCGCAGGCGACAACGCAGATGTCGGCGCGGGTGGCCTCACTCATGCCAGGAACTCCTCGGCGAACTCGGCCCACGGCGTGGTGGCGTACTTCTTCTGCATTTCCTCGTCGCGCTGGTAATCGGGCGGGTTGCTGGTGAAGCGGGCGCCGCCCGGTGCCTCGACCACGCCCGTCACATGGAAGCGCGGGATCTTGACCGTCTGCGGATCGCCCTCCTTCCAGAAGTCCGAGGTGTCGACAACTTTCTCGGCCGACACGAACGCCTTTTCCGCCGCCATGCAGAACCAGTCGTCGTAAAACCAGTCGTTGCCGAGGTACTGCGCATTGCCGCGGCGGTCGGCCCGGTTGGCGTGCACGATGGCGACGTCGAGGTGGATGGCCGGCATGGCCACCAGCTCCTCGCCATCGTCGTACGGCGACGTCACCGTGCGCAGCTCCGGGGTGTTCTCCATCACCGAGCTGCCGAGGCCGACGCGCAGCGGGAGGAACGGCAAGCGGTAGGCGGCGGCCCGCAGGCCCCACTGCATCATCCCCTCGTCCAGCTCCATGGCCTCGATGGTCGCCTCCTGGCGGGCCGCCCGGAAGTTGGGCTCGAGGGGGATGGTGTCGAGGGAGACGAACCCGTAGATGACCTTCTTCACCTTGCCCGCCGCGCACAGCATGCCGACCTCCGGCCCCCCGTAGGCGGCGATGGTGAGGTCCTTGAGATCGGAACGGAGGATCTCCTTCACGATCGACATCGGCTTGCGGCGGCTGCCCCATCCGCCAAAGCCGATCGTCATGCCGTCGCGCAGTTCGGCGACGACGTCGGCTTCCGTCATGAGCTTGTCGGGCATCGCGCTCAGTCCTTCTTCTTGCTCTGCGACTCGCCCACGAACGCGTCACGCGCCTTGTCGCCCTCACCCGCCAGGTTGAGCTCGAACGTGAAGCCCTGTTCGAACCGGTAGCTGCGCTTGACGTCGATGGGGTCGATCCCGTTGAGCGACTCCTTGGCGGCCCGGATCACCGTCGGGCTCTTGGCCGCAATCTCCTCGGCCACCTCGAAGGCGGCGTCGCGCAGGGCGTCGAGGGGAACGACCCGCAACACCGACCCGTAGTGCTGCAGCTCGGCGGCGGTCGCGGTGGCCGACGTGTAGACCATCGCCCGCATCTTGTGCTGAGGCACCAGCCGG
>JAFATL010000006.1 GCA_019243975.1 Actinomycetota bacterium
GACCATGAGAGCTGCTGTGTTCACTGGTCAGGGCCAACCGCTTTCCGTCGAGGACGTGGAGGCGATGCCGCCTGGTCCCCGCGACGTTGTCGTGAAGGTCGGCGCGTCGGGCGTGTGCCACTCCGACCTGTCGGTGGTCAACGGCTACCTGCCGCTGCCCCCGCCCGTGATCCTGGGACACGAGGGTGCCGGCACCGTCGAGGAGGTGGGCGCCGAGGTCACCCGGTTCAAGAAGGGCGACCGCGTCATCGCCTCGTTCGTTCTGGCGTGCGGCCAGTGCTGGTTCTGCACCCACGGTCAGACCAACCTGTGCGAGGGCGCGTTCGGTGCGGGCATGACGCCGCGTGCGACGCGGGCCGACGGCACGCCGGCCAGCACGTTCACCGGCCTCGGCACCTTCTCCGATGTCATGACCGTCGACGAAGGTTCGGTGGTCAAGGTCGAGACCGACCTCCCCGACGAGCAGCTGGCGTTGATCGGCTGCGGCGTCACTACCGGTGTGGGCGCCGCGCTCAACACCGCGCAGATCGTGCCGGGTTCGTCGGTCGCGGTCATCGGCTGCGGCGGCGTGGGCCAGGCCGTCATCCAGGGTGCCCGCATCGCCGGCGCCGGCCGCATCTTCGCCGTCGACCCCGTCGAGCTGAAGCGCAAGACCGCCGAGCAGCTGGGCGCCACCGACCTGATCGACCCGGGTGCGGGCGACGCGGTCGCGCAGGTGCAGGCACTCACCGGCGGGCGGGGCGCCGACTACGCGTTCGAGGTCATCGGCCTGCCCGAGACCGTCGTGCAGGCGTACTCGATGGCCCGGCGCGGTGGGACGGCGATCGTGGTCGGCATGCCCCGGTTCGACGCCCAGGTCACGCTGCCCGGGTTCCAGCTCTTCTACGACGAGAAGAAGCTGCTCGGTTGCGTCTACGGCTCGTCACAGGTGCGGCGCGACTTCCCGCGCTTCATCGACCTCATCGAGACCGGTCGCCTCGACGTCGGCTCGATGGTGTCGCGCCGGTGCGGGCTCGACGACGTCAACGAGGCCTTCCGGGCCATGGAGGCCGGCGAGGTCATTCGCAGCGTCATCGTCTGACCCTGCCGTTCATCATCCGGTTGTGAGCGACGTCGACGCGTTCCGGGCGGAAGTCCGGGCGTGGCTCGACGCGCACGTTCCTCGTGATCTGCGCGGGGCCACCCTGGCCGACGCCGACGACCCGGCGCGGCTGGCCGCGTTGCGGGCGTGGAACGCGGCGTTGGCCGACGCCGGGTACGCCGGGTTGGCGTGGCCGGCCGAGTACGGCGGGCGGGCCGCGTCAGTCGAAGAGCAGGTGGTGCTGGCCGAGGAGCTGAGCCGGGCCGAGGCGCCGCCGTCGCTCAACCCGATCGGGCTGTCGAACATCGCGCCGGCGATCATGACGTACGGCACGGACGCGCAGCGCGCCCGGCACCTGCGGCGCATGCTCCGAGCCGACGACATCTGGTGTCAGGGCTTCTCCGAGCCCGACGCCGGGTCCGACCTGGCGTCGTTGCGCACGTCGGCCGTGCTCGACGGCGACCACTTCGTCGTCAACGGCCAGAAGGTGTGGACGACGCTCGGCCACGTCGCCGACTGGTGCGAGCTGTTGGTGCGCACCCACCCGTCGGCGCCCAAGCACAAGGGCATCAGCGCGCTGCTCGTCGACATGACGCTGCCCGGCATCGAGGTGCAGCCGCTGGTGACGATCACCGGCGACCGCGAGTTCAACGCACTCTTCTTCACCGACGTGCGCGTGCCGGTGGAGTGCCTGCTCGGTCCGGTCAACGAGGGCTGGCGGGTGGCGGTGACCACGTTGGCCAACGAGCGGGCGGGCGTCGCCAACCTGCACCTGAGCCACGGCAAGAAGCTGGCCCGGGTGTTGGCGGCGGCGTCGGCCAACGGGGCGGCGTCCGATGCGGTGGACCGGCAGCGGCTGGCGTCAGCGGTCACCGACCACCGGTTGCTCGAGCTGCTGGCCGGGCGCGCCGTGTCGCGGGCGGCCGCCGGTCAGCCTCCTGGTCCGGAGGGGAGCCTGGCCAAGCTGGTGTGGAGCCTGGCCGGGCAGGACCTGGCTGAGACGGCGGGAGCGGTGCTGGGCGAGGAAGGCCTGGCCGGCGCGTGGGGCCGCGACGCGCTCTACTCCCGCTCGCTCACCATCGCCGGCGGCACCACCGAGGTGAACAAGAACCTGCTGGCCGAGCGCATCCTCGGCCTTCCCCGGGACGTAGCGCCGCCGTCCTGACAGAATCGCTTGCATGAAGCCTGGGGACACCGCACCGACGTTCTCGCTGCCGGCCAACGACGGCTCGACCATCCGCTTGGAGGACGAGCTGGCGCATGGCCCGGTGGTGCTGTTCTTCTACCCGAAGGCGATGACGCCGGGGTGCACGAAGGAGAGCTGCCACTTCCGCGACCTGGCGTCGGAGTTCGCCGACGTGAAGGCGCGCCGCATCGGGATCAGTGCCGACTCGGTCGACAAGCAGCAGCAGTTCAGCGAGAAGCACGGCTTCGACTACCCGCTGGTGTCGGACACCGATCGCACCGTCGCCAAGGCGTACGGCGTGAAGCGGCCGGGGCCGATCTTCAACAAGCGCATGACGTTCGTCATCGGCCAGGACGGCAAGCTGCTCGACGTGATCGCCAGCGAGACCAACATGGACTCGCACGCCGACAAGGCGTTGGCGACGCTCCGCGCCGCAGCGTCGTAGTCGCCCGCGTTAGCGACGGGGCAGGCCGAGCACGCGCTCGGCGATGATGTTGCGCTGGATCTCGCTGGTGCCGCCGGCGATGGTCGTGCCGAACGAGCGCAGGTACTGGTCGCCCCACGAGCCGGCGCGGATGGTCGACGGGCCGGCGATGTCGTTGTCGACCGCGGCCTGTCCGATGGCCTCCATGCCGGTGAGGAACAACCGGCGCTGCGTGTCGCTGCCGAACAGCTTGAGGATCGAGTGCTCCGGCGACGACTTGCCCATCGTGTACTTGGAGAAGCCGCGGTAGCCCATGAACATCATCGCCTGCGCGTCGATGTAGAGGCCGGCCACCGCGTCCTTCAGCTTCTCGCCCGCGTCGACGCTCTTCGCCGTCTTGATGAGCGCCTGCACGCTGCGCTGCAGGCTGTAACCGTTGAGGATCCAGAGCATCGCCCGCTCGTGGGCGAGTGATCCCTGGGTGATGCGCCAGCCGTTGTGCAGCTC
>JAFATL010000140.1 GCA_019243975.1 Actinomycetota bacterium
GGGGTGGGCGGAGCAGTACTCCGACATCCACCGGTTGTAGGCGTCGAAGCAGGCCTTCTTGTAGTCGAAGTCGGTGTGGTTGCAGAGCTGCATGCCGACGGTCGGGTAGATGACCTCGGCGGCCACGCCGTCGCGCTCCTGGTCGGCCAGGCGGGCCTGCGGGTCCCAGCCGCTGCGGTGCAGGTCCTCGAACTTCACGCCCATCACGCGGATCTCCTCGGCGGGCTTGCCGGCCGCCGCCACCAGACCCATCGGCACCGGCGTCTTCATACCGTCGATCACGAACAGGTCGCCGACGTCCTTGCCCCCGTCGACCATCTTGGGCGCCTTGTCGCGCCACGCCGGGTCGATGTAGTCGACGTAGGTGCCGGGCGCTTCGGTGATGTGCGAGTCGGCCGAGATGACCGGATAGGTGCGGGTGACAGGTTCCTCGACGGTGGTCACGCCGGCTGCGCCCCGCGCACCAACTTCCCGGGCAGAGCGCCGGTGTGCTCGCCGTTGGCGTACACCTCGGTGCCCGACACGATCGTGTGCAGGTAGCCGTCGGCCCGCTGGAGCAGGCGCTTGCCGCCCGCGGGCAGGTCGAACGACATCGTGGGCGGGTGCAGCGTGAGCTGGTCGAAGTCGATCACGTTGATGTCGGCCTTCTTGCCCGGCGCCAGCACGCCGCGGTCGTGCAGGCCGACGTGGGCGGCGGTTTCGCGCGTCTGGCGGCTGACGAGGAACTCGAGGTCGATGCGTTCGCCCCGGCTGCGGTCGCGGCCCCAGTGCGTCAGCAGGGTGGTGGGGAAGCTGCCGTCGCAGATGGTGCCCACGTGGGCACCGCCGTCGCCCAGGCCAGGGACGCTGTGGTCGTGCAGCAGCATCTCGCGGCACGCCTCCAGGTCGCCGTCGCCGTAGTTGAAGATCGGCATGTAGAGCAGACGCCGACCGTCGTCCTCCAGCATCAGCTCGTAGACGAGCTCGTCGGCCTCACGGCCCTCGCGTCGGGCCCGGGCGCCGATGCTCTGGTCGGGTGAGGGCTCGTAGTCGGGCGGATCGCTCAGTTCGAACAGCCGCTCGTAGCCGCCGGAGAAGCGCAGGAAGTTCTTCTGCTTCTCGGGCTCGACGGAGGAGAGCAGCTTCTCCTTGAACGAGGGGTCGCGCATGATGCGCACCCGCTCCTCGAGGGAGAGGCCGGCGATTTCCTTGTAGGTCTCGTGGCCGAGGAACGGGTTGAGCGTGGCCTGCAGGCCGAGCAGCACGCCGATGGCGCGGGCGGCCACCTGGCCCTTGATCGGTAGGCCCGCGTCGGCGGCCTCGCCGATGAGGTCGAGCAGGGTGGCGGTGCCGGGCCGGCGCGACTGGGCCGCGACCGAGATCGACAGCGGGCGACCGCTGGCCTCCACCATGCCGCGCAGCGTCGTCCACTCGGTCTCGGCGTCGATGAAGTCGGACACGACCTCGAGCACGCCGGCGCCGCTCTTGCCCATGGCGGCGGCGATGCCGATCAGCTCGTCGGCCGCGGCGGTGAGCGTGGGGGTGGGCTCGCCGCGCGACGTGCGGTGGTTGAGCGTGCGCGACGTGGTGAACCCGAGGGCACCGGCCTCGACCGCTTCGCGCACGATGCGGCCCATGGCCTCGATCTCCTCGGGGGTGGCCACCTCGCGGTTGGCGCCCCGCTCGCCCATCACGTGCAGGCGCACCGCGCCGTGGGGGACCTGGGCGGCGAAGTCGATGTCGTGGGGCAGCCGCTCCAGCGCGTCGAGGTACTCGGGGAACGTCTGCCAGTCCCACGACAAGCCCTCGTGCAGGGCCGCCCCGGGGATGTCCTCCACGCCTTCCATCAGCTCGATGAGGCGCTGATGGTCGGACGGGCGCACGGGTGCGAAGCCGACGCCGCAGTTGCCCATCACCACAGTGGTGACGCCGTGCCACGACGACGGCAGCAGCTGGTTGTCCCACGTGGCCTGGCCGTCGTAGTGGGTGTGGATGTCGACGAAGCCGGGCGTCACCAGGGCGCCGTCGGCGTCGATCGTGCGCTCGGCGGTGCCGTCGACGTCGCCAACCGCCACCACGACGCCGTCCTTCACGGCCACGTCGGCGCTGCGGGCCTTGCCGCCCGTGCCGTCGATCACCGTTCCGCCCCGCACCACCAGGTCATAGGTCGGCACGCGCGCTCCTCTCGCTGTCCCCGATGTCCCCATTCGCCACCGGGAAACCCCCATCCTGCCACTGCCTCATCAGGGCAGCCTCCTCAGGACATCAGGAAGAGGCGCCTCGGAGCGCGAGCGCGCCGGCGACGGCCGCACCCACGGCCGTGGTGGCGGTCATGAAGCGGCCGACCTTGGGCAGAGCGTCCTTGGTGGTGAGGGTGGCCACGGCGTCCCATGCATCGCAGGCGGCGCCGACGGCCACGGCCGTGCGGAAGGCGTCCTTGTCGCGGCGGCTGGCGAGCAGCCACACGCCGAGGGCCACGTCGCGTCCGCCGAACAGGCGGTTGACCAGCCGCACGGTCGGCTCGCCGGCCCGCCGGCCGATGTAGCCCTTGCCTGCCAGCGTGGGAGCGACCATGAGAGCGAGCCCGAGACCGATGCGCCCGTAGGCGATCTGTTCGGCCAGCTTCGTCGTGTCCAGTTCGGTGGCCATGTCCTCATCATGCCCGTAACCTCTGACTGCCGAGACTGGGAGGCATGCGAATGTCGGAGAAGCCGAGCTACCTGGGCCTGCTGAACGCCATCGCGGTAGGGGAGAGCCAGGCCCACTGCTACCTCACGGCGTGGATCGAGAAGACCGACGATCCGGATGTGAAGGCCACGCTCTCGAGGGTCGCTGCCCGCGAGGGCGAGCACGGCATGAGCTTCGCCAAGCGCATCAACGAGCTCGGGTACTCGGTGCGCACCAAGGACGACGACGAGGGCTTCCAAAAGCGCCTGGCCATTGCGTCGTCGGACCGCACCGACCTGGAGAAGATGGAGAAGCTCGGCCTCGGTCGGCTCGACAGCGGCGACAAGCCCGACATCTTCGACAAGGTGTTCACCGACCACTCGATCGACATCCGCACCGGCGAGCTGCTCGGCCGCTACATCGCCGAGGAGCGCGACAGCGGCCGCATCCTCAAGTCCTGCTACGAGGCGCTCAAGGCGCGCGGCGGGAAGTCCGCGGCCTCCGTCACTGCCGACGACTCCCGCCTGTCGGCCCTCGAGTCGAAGCTGGACGCCGTGTGCGCCGCCATCGGCGACATGCAGACCATGCTCGCCGGCAGCGCGAAGCGGACCAACGGGGCGCGCGCCAAGACCAAGGCCTGATAACCGGAGGCATAGCGCCTCCGCAGCGGCGACAATCATCTGATGCGGACCGCGCTGCGACGAACGTTCAGCGCGCTCGACTCGTACAACTACCGCCTGCTGTTCGTGAGCGAGCTGATCTCGCACACCGGCGGGTGGATGCAGAACATGGCCGAGGCGTGGCTGGTGCTCACGCTGACCCACAGCGGCGCGGCCGTGGGGGCGACGTTCGCGTTCCGGTTCGCCCCGGTGCTGCTGTTCGGCCTCTGGGGCGGGGCGATCGCCGACCGCTACGACCGGCGCACCGTCCTGCTGGTGACGCAGGCGGCCGCCGCCGTTCTGGCGGTGGCGCTGTGGCTGGTCGTGCTCCTGGGCGTGGCCCAGGTGTGGATGGTGTTCGCCCTCGCCTTCGCCGTCGGCCTGGTGACGGTCGTCGACCAGCCCGCCCATCACGCATTCGTGGAGGAGATGGTCGGCCGCGACAAGCTCGCCAACGCCGTCGCCCTCAACAGTGCCGTCCTCAACTCGGCGCGCATCAGCGGCCCGGCCATCGCCGGCCTGCTCATCGCCGCCACCAGCGTGGCGTGGGTGTTCTTCGTCAACGCCGTGTCGTACGTCGCCGTCGTCATCGCCCTGGCCGCGATGCGGCGCGCCGAGCTGCGCCCGCTCCGCCACGAGGGCGCACGGCCGCGCGTGCGCGAGGGCATCGCCTACGCGTGGAGCATCACCGAGATCCGGGCCACGATCGTGCTCGTCGGCGTGGTCGGCACCCTCGTCTACAACTTCCCCACGTTCCTGACCCTCATGGCGTCGGAGACCTTCCACGGTGGGGCGGGCCTGGCGGGCCTGCTGATGGCGGTGCTGGGCGTGGGCACGGTGTTGGGCGCGCTGGCCGCGGCCCACCGCGCCCGCCAGAGCTCGCGCACCGTGCTGCTGGCGGCGGCCGTGCTGGGCGCCTCGATGCTCGGCATCGGCGCGCTGCCGAGCAAGGCGCTGTTCTTCGTCGCCCTCGTGCCGGTCGGGGCCATCGCCGTGTTCTTCGGTGCCACCGCCAGCGCCCACATGCAGATGTGGTCGCGGCCCGACTACCGAGGCCGGGTCATGGCGATCTACAGCCTGCTCACCCTCGGCATGACGGTGGTCGGCGGTCCGCTCGTCGGCTGGATCAGCCAGCACTGGAGCCCGCGGATCAGCATGGGCTTCGCCGGCGCCGCAACTTTCGTGACGGCGGCCGCCTTGCGCCTGGCCGGGTCAGGGCGCGGGGCGGAGGTCGGCGGGGTCGTAGAACTCGCGCCAACGGCGGATGCGGCCCTCGGCGATCTCACACACACTCATGCCCCGGTAGGAGATGGGCCGCCCGTCGGCCCGTACCTCGAGGTCGATGGTCCACTCCGCGAGTACGACGTCACCGTGCACGGCGAGCTGGTGGAAGTTGAAGCGCACCGGCCGCACGTGGGCGAGTGACGTCCGCACCAACTCCGCATACACGGCGATCCCGACGACCGGGTCGCGACCGGGCACCTGCAAGATGACGTCGTCGCTGAACAAGGCGAGGTAGGCGTCGACGTCCTCGGCGAGCCAGGCGTCGCGCCGACTCTCGAACAGTCGCACCGCATCCGTCCGGTCCATGGTCCGACGCTACGCGCCGCCGGTACGATGCGAAGGTCCAACGAGCCCCTGGGGGAGCAATGCACGACCTCGTCATCCGCGGCGGAACCATTGTCGACGGCACGGGTGGTCCCACCCGCACCGGTGACATCGCCGTCGACGACGGCGTCATCACCCAGGTCGGCGACGTGGCCGGCACCGGCGCGCGCGAGATCGACGCCGACGGCGCGCTGGTCGCGCCCGGTTGGGTCGACGTCCACACCCACTACGACGGGCAAGTCACGTGGGACCCCGAGGTCACGCCCTCGTCGTGGCACGGCGCCACCACCGTCGTCATGGGCAACTGCGGCGTCGGGTTCGCGCCCGTGCGCCCGGACGGTCACGACTTCCTCATCGAGCTGATGGAGGGCGTGGAAGACATCCCCGGCACCGCCCTGCACGAAGGCATCGACTGGAAGTGGGAGTCGTTCCCCGAGTACCTCGACGCCCTCGACACCCAGGCGCGCGCTATCGACATCGCCGCCCAGGTGCCGCACGCGGCGCTGCGCGCCTACGTGATGGGCGAGCGTGCGCACGACGACGCCACCCCCGACGACGTGGTCGAGATGTCGCGCCTCACCGAAGAGGCGCTGGCGGCCGGCGCGGTCGGCTTCACCACGTCGCGCACGATCCTGCACAGCTCGAAGCACGGCCTCGTCCCCGGCACCTACGCGCCCCACGAGGAGCTGCTCGCCATCGGCGACGCGCTGGGCCGGGCCGGCCACGGCGTGTTCCAGGTCGTGTCCGACCACCAGGGCGGCGAGCCCGACCGGGTGTGGATGGCCGAGCTGGCCAAGCGCACGGGCGCCACCGTCACCTACGCGCTGGCCCAGGCGCCCTACGCACCCGACGCGTGGCGCGAGTCGCTCACCGAGGCCGAGCGCATGAACGCTGAAGGGATGCACATCGTCCCCCAGGTGTCGTGCCGGCCCACCGGCATGCTGTTCGGCCTGCAGTCGTCACTGCACCCGTTCATCACCCACCCCACGTACCGGGCGCTGGCCGACCTGTCGCTGGCCGAGCGCGTCGCCAAGCTGCGTGACCCCGAGGTGCGCACGCGGCTTCTCGCCGAAGAGCCGTCGACGTCCAACCCGATCGCCCGCGGCCTC
>JAFATL010000164.1 GCA_019243975.1 Actinomycetota bacterium
TGCGCCCGATCAAGCAGATGACCGGCGGGGCGCACTTCACCGAGACGTTCATCACCGAAGCGCACGCCCCGCTGTTTAACGTCATCGGCGGGCTGCACAACGGTTGGCGGGTGACGATGACGACGCTCGGCAACGAGCGGGGCGGCAACGCCACCACCCAGCACGTGCAGTACACCAAGCAGTTCTGGGACGCGGTCGAGCTGACGCGCAAGTACGGCCGCACCGACGACCCGCTCGTTCGTCAGCAGCTGGCGTGGGCGTTCAGCCACGTCGAGATCATGCGGTTCCAGGGCCTCAAGCTGCTGAGCGAGGTCGTGGCCAAGAAGGAACCGGGCCCGGCTGCGTCGATCAACAAGATGTTCTGGTCGGAGTACGCGCAGCGCTTCGGGGACATCATCATGAACATCCGCGGCGCCGACTCCATGCTGATCCCCGACCAGGCGCCCACCGACTACACGCCCGACAAGTGGACGTCGAACTTCTTCAGTCACCGCTCGTCCACCATCTGGGGCGGCACCGCCCAGGTGCAGCGCAACATCGTCGGCGAGCGCGTGCTCGGACTTCCCAAGGAGCCGTTGCCCCCCGGGTAACTCGGCCGGCGGCGGGGTCAGGTGGTCCGGCGGTAGGTAAGGTCGAAGTCGTGCTTCCAGTCGACGCCGTCGTCGGAGGTCTGCCAGGCGCCGATGATGGTGTCGCCGCCGTCGGCGACGGTGCCGGTGAAGCGCTGGCTGAAGTCGAGCGGTGAGAAGTCGGCCTCGGTGCGGGTGAGCTCCCACAGGTTGCCGTCGAACGTCATGGCGTAGACGCGGGCCACGCCGCGCGTGTCGAAGTAGTGCTGGCGGTACGCGCCGGTTGCCTCGTCGGGGCCGATGATGGCCAGCGAGTCGGGCGCCGGGTCGGGGACGGAGGTGCGCTGGACGAGGAACCGCTTGCCGTCCATCCACTCGAAGGTGCACGTGCCGGTGCCCGACATGTCGCCCGGGAACACGGCCTCGACCGTCCAGGTGCCAATGAAGGGTTCGAGTGCGTCGAGGTTGTCTGCCATCGCTGTGTGTCCTACCCGGTGACGTCGAGTTGGGCGCGCCGGTCCTCGAGGAGGCGGCGCTCGGCGGCGTTCGTCGCGCCCTGCAACGCGGTGTCGTAGGCGGCGCGCGCTTCGTCGGTACGGCCGAGGCGCTCGAGCAGGTCGGCCCGCGTGGCGTGGAACAGGTGGTAGCTGTCGAGGTCGCCGACGAGCGGCTCGATGTCGTCCAGCGCCTGCGCCGGGTGGCCGGACTCGGCCAGCGCGATGGCGCGGTTCATGGCCACGACGGGCGTGGGAGTGAAGGCCAGGAGCTGGTCGTACAGCTGCACGATCTGGGACCAGTCGGTGGCCGCCGCGATCGGCGCGTCGCTGTGCACGGCGTTGATGGCGGCCTGGATCTGGTACGGCCCCGGCATGTTGCGGCGCAGCAGGGCGCGCACGATGGTCTGGCCTTCGGCGATCTGCTCGCGATTCCACAAGGAGCGGTCTTGGTCGGGCAGGCGCACGATCGACCCATCCGCGGCGGTGCGGGCCGGCCGGCGGGAGTCGGTCAGCAACAGCAGCGCCAGCAGACCCTGCACCTCGGGCTCGTCGGGCATGAGCTCGACGAGCAGGCGGGCCAGGCGGATGGCCTCGTCGCACAGGTCGGCCCGCACGAGGTCGTCGCCGGCGGTGGCGACGTAGCCCTCGTTGAACACCAGCCACACCACCGCGAGCACCGGCTTGAGACGGTCGGGGAGCTCCGCCGCGTCGGGCACGCGATAGGGGATGTGCGCGTCGCGGATCTTGTTCTTGGCCCGCACGAGTCGCTGCGCCATCGTCGTCTCGGACACGAGGAACGACCGCGCGATCTCAGGCGTCTGCAGGCCGGCGATCAGTCGCAGCGTCAGCGCCACCTGGGCCGCCGGTGCCAACGCCGGGTGGCAGCAGGTGAAGATCAGGCGGAGGCGGTCGTCGTCCACCGGACCCACGTCCCTTGGCTCGTCCTCGGCCCGCACCAGCGCGGCTTGCGCGTGGCGGTCGTCGCGGTGGCTCTCCCGCCGCAGCTTGTCGATGGCCCGGTTGCGAGCCGTGGTGATGATCCAGCCGGCGGGGCTGGGCGGCAGGCCGTCGGCCGGCCACTTCTGCAACGCGACGAGAAAGGCCTCCTGGACCGCCTCCTCGGCGACGTCGATGTCACCGAAGACACGGACCAGAGAGGCCACTGCTCGTCCCGACTCATGTCGGAAGACCTGCTCGATCGCGGACGGGTCGGCCGTCAAGGCGCCTACGCCTCCGGCTCCTCCTGGAAGGGCCGCACCTCGACGGGGCCGCGGCAGGCCTTGGCTGCCTTCGACGCCCACGCCAGCGCGGCGTCGAGGTCGGGCGCCTGGATGACCCAGAAGCCGCCGACCTGTTCCTTCGCCTCGGCAAAGGGGCCGTCGGTGGTGACCACGTCACCGTCGGGGGTGGCCGTGACGACCGTCGCCGACTCCTTGGAGTGGAGCCCGCCGCCGAAGACCCAC
>JAFATL010000223.1 GCA_019243975.1 Actinomycetota bacterium
TGAAGCGGATCATCACGCAGTGCCCGCACTGCTTCAACACGCTCGCCAACGAGTACCCGCAGCTGGGCGGCAACTACGAAGTCGTGCACCACAGCCAGTTCCTCGAGTACCTCATCGAGTCGGGCAAGCTCGACCTGTCGGAGGCCAGGCTCGAGGAGCGGGTCGTGTACCACGACAGCTGCTACCTGGGCCGCCACAACGACGTGTACCTCGCGCCCCGCAAGGTCGTGGGCTCGCTCAAGGGCATCCAGCTGGTGGAGGCACCGCGCAGCGGCAACAAGGGCCTGTGCTGCGGCGCGGGCGGCGCCCGCATGTGGATGGAGGAGTCGGTCGGCAAGAAGGTGAACAGCGAGCGCTCGCAGGAGCTGCTCGCCACCGGCGCCACCCGCATCGCAACCGCTTGCCCCTTCTGTTACATCATGATCGACGACGGCGTGAAGGAGCAGGGCGTCGAGGAGGAAGAGGTGTTCGTCGCCGACATCTCCATGCACCTCGTCGACGCGCTCGAGGGCAAGTCGCGTCGGGCCTCGGCCGCCGAGCCGGCCCCCGGCTCTGACACGGCCGCCTCCGGCAACGGCGCAGACGACAGCGTCGACGTCCACCAGCCGGGTTGAACGACCCGCACATCGTCTTCCTCTGCACCGGTAATGCCGCGCGTTCGGTGATGGCCGGCGCCATGTTGGCGATGCAACTGGAGGACGTACGCGTCACCACTGCCGGCACCCACGTGATCGAAGGCCACCCGATGAGCTGGCGCACGCGCGATGCCATGCTCGAGTGCGGCGTGGTCCCGGTGGCCGGCCACCGCACGCGCCAGCTGCGCGCCCACGACATCGAGGCCGACCTCATCGTCGGCCTGGCGTGCGAGCACGTGGCCTACGTGCGGCGCGCCCACCCCGAGGCGGCCAGCCGCACCGCAACCCTGCGCCGCTTGGCGCGCGATCTCTCCCACGAGCCCGGCCCGCTGGCCGATCGGGTCGCATCGCTGGCGCTGGCCGACGTCGAGCTCGAGCAGTGGGAAGACGTCGAGGACCCGGCCGGCGGCGACCTCGACGTGTTCGTCGCCTGCGCCCGCGAGCTGATCCACCTCATCACGGAGCTCGCGCCCCGCCTCGGTTGAGGCATGATGCCGCCCCATGGCACAGGCACAGGCAGAGATCGACATCAACGCGTCGCCCGACAGGGTGTGGGCGGCCATCGGCGACTTCGGCGGGCTGGCCAACTGGATGCCCGGCATCGAGTCGTGCGAGCTGCAGGGCGACGACCGCGTCCTCAAGATGATGGGCATGGAGCTGACCGAGCGCCTGTACGAGAAGGACGACGCGGCCCGCTCGATCACCTACGGCATCGTCAACGGCCCGTTCCCGCTCGAGAAGCACCGGGCAACCATCACCGTGACCGGTGAGGGCGACACGTCACACGTCACGTGGGCGGTCGACACCGACGACGCCATGACCGACATGATGAACAAGACCTACGAAGGTGGCCTGGCCGCCCTCAAGGCCCACGCCGAGGGCTGACGCCCCGCGCTAGCGCTGGCGGGGCTTGAAGTTCTCGAAGTACCGGCTCGGCGTGGGACCGCGCTGGCCCTGGTACTTCGAGCCGACCGCGGCCGACCCGTAGGGCGTGTCCGCCGGCGTCGTCATGCGCAGGAAGCTGATCTGCCCGATCTTCATGCCCGGGTAGAGCGCGATCGGCAGGTTGGCGACGTTCGACAGCTCGAGCGTCAGGTGGCCGTCCCAACCGGCATCGACGAAGCCGGCAGTTGAGTGGATGAGCAGACCCAACCGGCCGAGAGAACTCTTCCCCTCGAGCCGGGCCACGAGATCGGTGGGCAGCGTCACCCGCTCCGACGTCGAGCCGAGCACGAACTCCCCCGGGTGCAGCACAAACGAGTCGTCCTCGCCGATCTCGACCAACTCCGTGAGCTCCTCCTGGTCCTCCTTCACGTCGATGACGCGCATCGTGTGGTTGAGGAACACGCGGAAGTAGCGGTCGAGGTGCAGGTCGACCGACGACGGCTGGATGCAGTCCTTGTCGAGGGGGTCGATCACGATGCGGCCCGCATCGATCTCCTCGCGGATCGTCTTGTCGGAGAGGATCACGGGGCGGACCCTACCGTCCGCGTCAGGCGTTGATGGTCTCGTCGAACAGACGGAGCATCGAGGCCCACGACCGGCGGTCGGAAGCCTCGTGGTAGGCGACGCCCGGCATGCCCGCCTGGTCGGCCATGGGATTGGTGAACGAGTGGCCGACCCCGCCGTACAGCTCGATGTTCCAGTCGGTGACGCCGGCGTCCTTCATCTCCTGCTCGAAGGCGACGCGGGTCTCGGTGGGCACGAACGGGTCGTCGGTGCCGAGGCACATCAGCACCGACCCGCTGATGTTGCCGGAGTCGGGCGAGAGCGACAGGCCGGGGTGGAAGCCGACGATTGCCTTCACGTCGACGCCCCCACGTCCCAGCTCCAGCGACATGGCGCCCCCGAAGCAGTAGCCGATGGCCGCCAACCGGTCGGGGTCGGCGACGGGCTGGGCCAGGAGCACGTCGAGGCCGGCCTGGCCCAGCCGCCGGGTGAGTTGGGGGTCGGACATCAGCGGGCCCAGCCGCTCGAACATCTCGTCGATGGGCACCGGCACGCCGCCGCCGTGGTAGTCGAGGGCGAAGGCGGCGTACCCCATGGCGGCCAGGCGCTCGGCCCGTCCCTTCACGTGCTCGTCGAGGCCCGGGCCCTCGTGCGAGAGCAGCACGGTCGGGCGCCGACCCTGCTTCGAGTCGTCGTAGGCGAGATGCCCGATCATCTGCCGGCCTTCGAAGTCGTAGGCGATGTCCTCCACGTGCATGGTTGGTCCCCTCAGGTCTCGAGCTGCTCGATCAACAGGTCCAGGGCGGCGGCCGCAAAGGCGTGCATGTTGGCGGGCCGGTCGTCTACGCCGGTCAGCAGGTGGCGAGTGGCGTTTGACGGGCCGCTGACCGCCAACCACGCGTGGCCGGCCGGGTCCCCGTACGGGTTGGCCGGGCCCGCGGCCCCACCCTCGCCCACGCCCCAGGTCGCGCCCAGCTTGGTGCGCACCGCCAGCGCCAGATACGACGCGAACTGCTCCGTCGCGCCTCGCATGCCCTCGGGGATCTCGATGACGTCGCCGAGGAAGGCCTTCCGCGCTGCGAACGTGTAGATGACCGTCCCGCCCAGGTAGTACGCCGACGCGCCACGCACCGCCAGCAGCGCCGACGAGATGAGCCCGCCGCACGACCCCTCGGCCACGCCGATCGTCTCGCCCCGCTCCTTCAACAACGCGCCGGCCCGCTCACCGCGGGTCAGCAGCTCGGCGTCGGGCATCGGCGCAGCGTACGCAGGAGCGCGCCCAGAGGCGGCCTGTACAGTCTCCGACGCCGCGGGCGTAGTTCAGAGGCAGAACATCAGCTTCCCAAGCTGAGAACGCGAGTTCGATTCTCGTCGCCCGCTCCAACGACGCTCGGAGTACGGTCGCCGGCATGAGGATCGACGTTCGCCATAACCCGTCGTTTGCCGTGGCTCGCGTCGCGCTCGATCCGGGCGAGGAGCTGCGGGCCGAGTCGGGAGCGATGATGGCCACGTCGGCCGGCGTCGACGTGAAGGCCAGCACCCAAGGCGGGGTGATGAAGGGCCTCAAACGCTCGCTGCTCGGAGGGGAGAGCCTGTTCATCACGACCTACACCGCGCCCGCGTCGGGGGGCTGGGTCGACGTCGCCGATCACCTGCCCGGCGACATCGTGGTGACGAGCGTCAGTGCCGACAAGCCGCTGTCCA
>JAFATL010000343.1 GCA_019243975.1 Actinomycetota bacterium
ACGAAGGGCCGCCGGGGACGGTGCACGGCGGCGTGGTGGCGGGCGCGTTCGACGAGCTACTCGGTGTGGCCCAGGCGGCGTCAGGCACGGCAGGCATGACCGGGCGCTTGACCATCAACATGCGCCGGCCCACGCCGCTGCACGTGCGGATCGACTACGAAGCCGGCGTCGAGAGGGTCGAGGGCCGCAAGATCTTCGCGTGGGGCAAGTCGTTCCACGCCGGCGAGCTGCTGTGCGACGCCGACGGCTTGTTCATCCAGCCTCGGCCGGGCTCGCGCTTCGATCACCACGAGCGGTAGGCAACGTCTCGGGGCTGACGTAGCGGCTGAAGCTGGGCACGGCGACGGCGAAGATGGCGGCGCCGGCCACACACGCCAGACCGCCCGACACGATGGCGAACGGCACGCTGACCAAGCCGCCGACCACACCTGCCTCGACGTCGCCCAGCACCGGCCCGCCCGCGTACACCGCGATCTCCACACCGCTGACGCGGCCGCGCAGGTCGTCGGGCGTGACCTCGGCGGCGATCGACGAGCGGTAGACGCCCGAGATCATGTCGGCGGCGCCGGCCGCCGCCAGCATGGCCATGGCCACGGCCGCGATGTGGGTGAGCCCGGCGATGGCGATGGTCACGCCCCAGGCCGCCACCGACCACAACACGGCGTGGCCGGGCCGCTTCACGCGCGACGTCCAGCCACTGCCGAGTGACGCGATGAACGCGCCGGCGGCGACCGAAGACAGCAGCAGTCCGTACAACGTCGGTCCGCCCCCGAGTCGTTCGGTCAACGCGGGGAACAGCGCGCGCGGCATGCCGAACACCATCGCCAGCAGGTCGATGCCGAACACGCTCATCACGACGGAGTGGCCCTTGAGGAAGCGCAGCCCCGCCAGCACCGAGTCGCGCGAGGCGGGGACGGCGCCCGGCACCGGCGGCGAGGGGCTCAACCCGAAGAACGCGATCAAGGCGACGACATACGTCGCGATGTCGACGCCGTACGCACTGGCCAGACCGAGGCCGCCGATCAGCGCGCCGCCGACGGCGGGCCCCGCCATCATCCCGAACGAGCCGTACGTCGCCTGCAGCGCGTAGGCGGCGGGGCGCAGCTCCGACTCGAGCAGCAACGGCAGCAGCGACCGCGTCACGGGGTAGCTCACCGCGAAGATGCCGCTCGATGCGGCGCCCAGCACGTAGAGCAGCCATACCTGCGGGTGGTCGAGCGAGGCGTTGACGGTCAGGGCGACCGACACGCAGAGGGCGGCGATGTTGACGCCGATGAGCAGTCGCCGCTTGTCGATGCCGTCAGCGAAGGCGCCCCCCACCACCGAGAACAGCAGCAGGGGGACGAGCTGGGCTGCGCCCAGCAGCCCCACGTCGAGCGACGACCCGGTGGCGTGGAAGACCTGGTACGGCAACGCCGCCGACGTGATCATCGACCCGATGAACGAGATCGCCTGACCCGCCCACAGACGGCGAAAGTCGCGCGAGACGCGCAGCGGCGTCGTGTCCACCAAGAGCCCCACGGCTTCGAACGGTACCGACCCACCTCGGTGCGTGTCGGGCCATATTCGGCTGGGCGCGCTGACCGGTGAGGGCGTACCACCAGCTGCCCTCGGCTTGGGCCCGGAGGCGCACCAGCCGCCGGTGCACGATGGGCCAGCAGGCGAGGCCGATCGCCGCCGCGCACACGTGGCCAACCTCGGTGTAGCCGCCGCCTACCGTGGCGTAGCTCAAGCGGGCGAGCAGGGCGGCGCCGACGAGCAGGCGCCACCGAACGGGAAGGCGGTAGAGGAGCGCGGCGGCGACGGCGTAGAAGCCGTAGCTGATGCCGACGTCGATGTCATTGACGAGGGCGAGGTGCGTCACGCCGCCGTGGGTGAACGACCAGATGCCGGCCAGTGTGATCAGGGTGGCGCCCACGTGGCCGGCCACGAACACCGTCAGCCACCGCCACGTCCCCAGCCAGCGTTCGGCCGGCGCCAGGACGAGCGCGAACGGCAGCAGCCACGTCAGCAGGTTGCCGCTCTGGATCCAGAACGCGCTGCTGACGAGGACCGAGACCGGATGGTGGACCATGTTGGCGAGATTGGTGCTTTGGTCCCGAAGCAGCACCGCGCCGACCCCGCTGCTCGACGTCCGGAGCGCGAGCGTGGTCACGGCGAGAATGGCGAGGTAGGTGACAGTGCCGGGGGCCGAGTGCAAGTAGGCCGACACGGCAGTGCCGATCCGGGCGCGGCGCGATCGATGCATAGGACGAGTGTGGGCGACGCCACTGACACGTCCCTTCGCGCCGGCTGGGCGCCGCCTGTGAACTTATGTGAGTGGTTCGGGAGCGGTCGACAGGCGCGAGGTGAGGTGGGCCGTGTCGTTGAAGCGACGCACGATCCAGCGGGCGTCGTGGACGACGAGCTGGGAGATGGAGGCGTTGTCGGCGCCGGTGAAGGCGAAAGC
>JAFATL010000680.1 GCA_019243975.1 Actinomycetota bacterium
AGTGGCCGAGACGATGCCTGCCGACACGGCGTCCTCGAAGTCGTGGCACACGTAGGCGATGCGGTCGGCCCACGACACGACCTCGCCCTCGGGCGTCAGCGGCGCGGGCCGGTTCCACGAGTGGTTGCGAATCGCGTCGAGCGTCTCCGCGCACAAGTTCAATGGCGACAGCACGACGTCGGCGCCGTACACGGCGTGGTGGTAGCCGCCGTCGAGGAACGGCGACAACGCCTCCTCCGACGCGTGCCCCGCCGGCCCGTGGCCGCAGTCATGTGCCGTGGCGGCGGCCGCGGTCAACGCCACGTTCAAGCCCGCGGGCCGGGCGATGCCCACCGCCACCTGCGCCACCTCGATGGCGTGGGTCATACGCGTCCGTAGGTGGTCGTCGTCGGGAGCGATGAACACCTGGCACTTCCCGGCCAGCCGGCGGAACGGGCGCGAGTGATGAATCCGGTCGAGATCGCGCTCGAAGCACGTGCGGAACGCGTCGGGCTCCTCGGGCCGGGCCCGATTGCCCCCGCCGACGGCCCGGGTGGCACCCGGCGCCAGCGAGGCGTGCTCGGCGTCCTCCCGGGCCGCCCGCTCCCGCACGGCGTGCGGCGCCGGCCCGACCGGCGACGCCTGGTGTGCGGTGGCGAACTCGAACTTCATGTCACCGAGGCTACCGAGAGGGTGTGACAGTTCCGACTAGAACGGGGGACCGTGTTTTCGTACATCTCGTACCACCCGGTGGTGCGCATCCTGCACATCTCGCCCCACGGGGTGGGCATCGCCGTGGGGTTCCTGCTGGGCGCCCGGCTCATGCTGCCCGAGGCCAAGCGCAAGGGGATCACCGAGGAGGACGTCTACGCCCTGCTCACCCGGGCCGCCATCGGGGCGATCATCGGCGCCCGCATCGCCTACGTCGTCAACCACCTGAGCGACTACAACCACCCGCTCGACGCCCTCAAGATCTGGCAGGGCGGCATCTCGCTCCTCGGCGGCATCTTCGGCGCCGTCATCCTGGCCCTGCCCGAGATGAAGAAGCGCGAGCTCTCGTTCTGGAAGGTGATGGACTCGGCCGCCCCCGGTATCGCCCTCGGCGTGATCATCGGCCGCATCGGCGACCTCATCGTGGGCGACCACCTGGGCAAGCCCACCCACTTCTTCCTCGGCTACAAGTGCCCGCCGCCCAACATCAACACCGCGTCACCGTGCGTCGGCACGGTCGTGCACCAAACGGCGCTCTACGACTTCCTGCTCACGATCCCGCTGCTGCTGGTCCTGCTGTGGCTGCGCCGCACCAAGCGCTACGACGGTTTCCTGCTGTTCGTGTTCGCGACCTGGTACGGCGTGGGCCGCCTCATCGAGGACTTCCTGCGCGAGGACGTCCGTCACTTCGGCCTCACCGGCAGCCAATGGACGGCGGCGGCCACCATGGGCATCTGCCTGTTCATCCTGCTGTTCCGGCGCCGCACCCCGAAGTGGGGGCGGTGGGACGCCGACCGGGAGGTCGCCGCCCAGATGGCCGCGGCCGCCGGACCCGGCTTGGAAGAACCGCCGCTGGCGCCGCCTACGATGGCGCCGGCCGAGCAGACCGAGCCCGGGCCAGAAGCCACGGAGGAGCCGTAAGTGGACGTTCGTATCGGGGTCACCTACACGCCGAAGGAGATCGAGGTCGAGCTCGGCGACGACGCTGACCGCGACTCCCTCCGTAAGGACATCGAGACCGCGCTCGCCAACGGCGACGGCGTGTTGTGGCTGACCGACAAGCGGGGTAGGACGGTCGCCGTGCCTACCGCCAAGGTCGCCTACATCGAGATCGGCAGCCCCACCGACGAGCGGCGCGTCGGCTTCTCGTCGCACTGATGGCGACGCCAGAACTGGCGAGCACTTGACCGACCTCCTCGACCGCCAGCTCGTCTTCGTGACGGGCAAGGGCGGCGTGGGCAAGAGCACCATTGCGGCGGCCCTGGCGCTGCTGGCGGCCGAGCAGGGCAAGCGCACCCTCGTGTGTGACCTCGACGCCAAGGGCGACCTGGCCGACTTCTACGAGACGGGCCCCACCAACTTCACGCCGCGCGAGGTGCAGCCGCGCCTCTACGCCATGTCGATGGACACCGAGGAGTCGCTGAAGGAGTACCTCACGCTTCAGCTCAAGCTGCCGCGCATGGCGCGCATCGGCCCGCTGGCGCGCATCTTCGAGTTCGTTGCCACCGCGGCGCCCGGCGTGAAGGAGATCCTCACCGTCGGCAAGGTCACCTGGGAGGCGCGCGAACGCCACTACGACCTCGTCGTGGTCGACGCCTCGCCCACCGGCCACATCGTCGGGCAGCTCGACGCGCCCAACGCCATCAACGAGCTGGTGCAGGTCGGCATGGTGCGCCAGCAGACGGGCTGGCTCATCGACGTCCTCTCCGACCCCACGCGCACGGGCCTGGTGATCGTCACCACGCCTGAAGAGATGCCGGTCAACGAGACCATCGAGCTGTCGGGCCGCATCGAGCAGGAGACCAAGGTCAACCTGGCCGCCATCGTGGTGAACCGGGTGCTGCCCGAGCTGTTCGGCCGGGGCGAGGAAGAGGTGTTCGAGCGCATCGAGACGCCCGAGCACGCGGCGGCGTTGAGCGACGCAGTCGGGTCCGACGTGCGCCCGATCATCCAGGCCGCGGATCTGGCCGTGACCATGCGGCGCACGCGCGCGGGACACCTCGACCGCCTGCGCGAGCACGTCAACCCGAGCATCCCCCTGCTCTACGTGCCGTACCTGTTCATGCGTTCGCACGGCATGCGCACCACCCGCCAGATCGCCGAGGCACTGTCGATGGAGCTGGGGCACTGATGGCATCGCCGTCGCGCACCGCCCGCGCCGGCTCCATCGAGCAGCTGCTGGCTGCCAAGGAGATCGTGATCTCCTGCGGCTCGGGCGGCGTCGGCAAGACGACCACGGCGGCGGCCGCTGCCGCCATGGCGGCTGTCAAACACGGCGGCAAAGTGCTGGTGCTCACGGTCGACCCGGCCAAGCGCCTGGCCAACGCCCTCGGCCTCGAGGGGTTCGGCAACGTCGAGAAGCAGGTGCCGGCCGAGGCGTTCTCGGCCGCGGGCGTCAACCCGCGCGGTCAACTGTGGGCGGCCATGCTCGACACCAAGCAGTCGTGGGACGACCTCGTCCTGCGTCATGCGCCCGACAAGCAGACCGCGCAGAAGATCCTCGAGAACCCGCTGTACCAGAACGTGTCGGGGCGCTTCGTGCAGAGCCACGAGTACATCGCCATGGAGCGACTGTTCGAGATCCACACCGAGGGCGACTACGACCTCATCGTCGTCGACACCCCCCCGACGCGGAACGCCCTCGACTTCCTCGAGGCGCCCCAGCGCATGGCCGACTTCTTTTCCAGTCGGTTCCTCCGGCTCATCACCGTGCCCTACGGCAACCGGCTGGTGAACTTCGCGTCGAAGCCGTTCTACCGGGTGGCCGACCGCATCCTCGGTTCGCAGTTCCTCGAGGACATCGCCGAGTTCTTTATGTTGTTCCAGACGATGTACGGCGGCTTCATCGAGCGGGCCAACGCCGTGACCCGCTTGCTGCACGACAAGCGCACCACGTTCATCGTGGTGACCACGCTCGAGGCCGCGCCCCTGCACGAGGCCGAGTACTTCGTCGACGTGCTGGAGGACAAGAAGTTCCACCTCGGCGCGGTGATCCTCAACAAGGTGCTCCCGAGCTACCTGCTCGACGACGCGGCGGCGCGCACGGCGGAGACGCTGTGCCGGCGGGCCGACGAGTTCGCATCGGCTGCCGATGACGACGTGGGTGACCCCGCCCAGGTGGCGCGCGTGCTCACCGAGATCGCCGAGAGCTACCTGCGCTTCCAGGTGGTCGCCCAGCGGGAGGCCGAGCAACGGGCCGAGCTGGCGGTGTCGCCCGAGGTGGTGGCCGCGGTCCCGTACTTCGACACCGACATCTACGACCTGGCCGGCCTGCTCCGCCTCGGCGAACAGATCTGGTCTTAAGGGCGCGAGACTGACGGGGATGGATCTCGTGCCCCGGGACGTCGAGCACTACGCCGAGGCGCACTCCTCGCCGCCCCCCGAGCACCTCTTGGCGCTGGCGGTCGAAACGGAGCTGGCCCTCGACTTCCCGCAGATGATGGTGGGTGCCCTCGAGGGGCGGTTCCTCGAGATGCTCGTGTACGCGCTGGCGCCCATGCGCATCCTCGAGATCGGCACGTTCAGCGGGTACTCGGCCCTGTCGATGGCGGCCGGCCTGCCCGAGGGTGGGCGCATCACCACCTGCGACATCAGCGAGAAGCACCTCGAGGTGGCTCGGCGGTTCATCGAGCAGAGCCCCTACGCGGCGGCCATCGAGATCCGCGAGGGCCCGGCGCTCGACACGATCGCGACGCTCGACGGCCCGTTCGACTTCGTGTTCATCGACGCTGACAAGGAGAACTACATCAACTACTACGAGGCG
>JAFATL010000419.1 GCA_019243975.1 Actinomycetota bacterium
TCGACGTCACGGCCAAGGCGCCGGCGGCCCTCGCCCAAGGCGTGGCCGCGGCTCGCCCTGGGGGAACGCTCGTACTCGCCGGCACGCGCGGCTCGCCCGACACGCCCGGGTTCTGGCCCGATCACATCGTGTTCAAGGAGTTGCGCATCCTGGGCGCGCTCGGCGTCGACGCGCCGGCGTACCGCGCGGCACTCGATCTGCTTGCCACCGGGCGCTATCCGTTCGCCGAACTGCCCCGGCGGTGCGCCGGTCTCGACGAGGCCGAGGACCTGGTGCGCTCGATGGCTGGTGAGGGCACGGCGCCGCCGGTGCACGGGGTGTTGGTGCCGTGAGCGCGGCGCGCGTCCCCCGTACACGCGCCGTGGGCGACGAGGCGAAGGAGCGGCGGCGGGAAGCCATCCTGGCCGCGGCCAAGAAGGTGTTCGCCAAGAAGGGTTTCCACGCCACGACGATCGCCGATGTGGCCAAGGCGGCCAAGATCTCCTACGGCTCGATCTACTGGTACTTCGAATCGAAGGATGCGCTGTTCCACGGCCTCATGGACAGCGAAGAGCTGGCGCTGCGGTCGCACATCGACACGGCCATGGGCTCGTTGAAGCCGGGGACCGGGGGCGAGGAGATCTTCCGGGTGGGCGTGCAGGCCACGTTCGACTTCTTCGAGGCCGATCGCGACGCGGTGAAGCTGCTGTTCCGCGATGCCCTCGTGCTCGACGGGCCCTTCGACCGCCACCTGGCTGGCATCTACGAGGGCTTCATCGGCGACATCGAGTCGACGATCGAAGCGGCCCAGGCGTCCGGGCACGTGGTGCGGGCGCCGGCGCGCATGGTGGCGTTCTCGGTGGCGGCCCTCGTCAGCCAGCTGGCGCTGCGCCGGCTCGAGACCGACGACGGCGTGCCCACGTCGGTCGTCGCCGACTTCGTTGTCACGTTGCTGCTCGACGGGTTGCGTCCTCGCGCAGAAAAGCAAAAGAGAGAAAGGACGACAAAGCCATGAACACCGCACTGGTGCAGGTCCTCGGGGCTGTGGCCTACGGCGAGCTCAAGGCGTACGAGGGAGCGAAGGCCGAGGCTGCTGCCGCGCCCGACGAGGAGACGCGCCTGCGCTTCCGGAAGGTGGCGGCCGAGGAGCTGCGCCACCACAAGGGCTTCGTGGCCCGCCTCGAGGCCATGGGCGCCGATCCCGAGCGGGCCATGCGTCCCTACCGAACGGCGCTCGACACCTATCACGCCCGCCAGACCGACAACCAGGTCGAAGAGGCGGTGTTTGGGTACCTGGGCGAAGGCGTGGCCGACGACCTGCTGCAGTGGCTGCGCAAGGTGGTCGACGACGAGACCGCCGCGTTCATCGACACCGTCATCGAGGACGAGGTCGAGCACGAGGCCGGCGCGGCCGCCGACCTGCGGTCGGTGCTCGAGACCACGCCCAATGGCAAGGCCCGGGCCGCGCGCGCGTCGCGCACCATGCTGCTGCACATGCTGTGGAGCGGCCGCCGGGGTGCGACGCCGATGGTCGCCTTCATGCGTGTGGGCCGCCCTGCCGAACTTCTCGGCGCCATCCTCGGCGGCCACGCCCGCCGCATGCGCGCGATTGGCTTGGCCCCGTTCGGTCTCCCGATTCCCGTTTAGAGGTACGGCATCAGCTTGAAGGCCTCGCCCTGGGCGAGGCCCGCCAGCGCGCCCATCTCACCCAGGCGGGTGCGGATGCGCGAGGAGAACTGCTCGACCTCGTCAGTGGCGGCGGGGTCGTCGATGCGCATGGTCGAGCGGAACTGGCTGCGGTGCTCGAGCAGCGCGGCCAGCTTCGTGTCGACGAAACCGTCGACGTCCTCGACGTGATCGGGTTCGTCCGCCTCCCACAGCAGCAGTGCCTTGGGCCGGTGCGGCGCCACGTTCTGCTCAGGGAAGAAGTGAGGATCGCGCGCCGCCACGATGCCGTCGGTGGCGAGAAAGCCGGCGTTGCGATGGTCGGGGTGCAGCCGGTAGCGACGCCACGGGTCGTGGCCCAGCACCACGTCGGGTTGGATCGTGCGGATCCAGTACGCCACCTCCCAGCGCTGGCGCAGGCCTGACTCCAACTCGCCGTCCGACCAGCCCAGGAACACCACCTCGCCCTTGCCGCCCAGCGCGCGCGACGCGTTGCGCTGCTCCTCTTGGCGCACGGCGACGAGTTGGGTCACGTCCTCGGACGGGTCCCACGACCCCTTGGAGCCGTCGGTGCACACGAGGTGGTGGATGCGCGTGCCGGCCGCTGCCCACTTGGCCAGCGTGCCGCCGCAGCCGAACTCGACGTCGTCGGGGTGGGCGGCGATGGCCAGCGCGACACCGGGCACATCCAGGTTGGTCGAGACCTCAGGCACCGACGGGTACTCCCTCCAGGTCGACCGGGTTGTCGACGTCCCATCCGAGCGCGGGGTCGCGCAGGATGCGCAGCGGCAGACCGAGGCGGCGGGCCTCGGCCCGGTGGCGCGCGAACGACCCCGGCCCATAGGCGAACGTGAAGCCGCTGCCGATGGGGACGCACGCCACGTTGGTGCCGTCGTCGTGGCGGTCGGGCACCAGGGTGACGCCGGCGAACCACGCGACGGACGTGACGTCGGCCGCGAACGGCAGGTCGGCGTGGGCGACGATCACCTGTCGTACGCCGGCATCGGCGAGGGCAGCGACGCCTGCTTGCACGGCGCCGTTGAGGCCTTGGCCCGGGGTCCACGCCACCGTCGCGCCGTGAAGGCGGGCCCATTCGGCGACGCCCTCGTCGTCGCAGACGACCGTGACCGGCAACGGGTAAGCGGCGCGCAGCACGCCCTCGGCCATCGTGCGGGCCAGCGCTTCGCGGGCCGCCGGCGCCAGCACGTCGGCCAGCCGCACCTTGGCATCGGCGAACGCCTTGACCGGCACGAGTACGGCGGTTGCCGGTGGCGCCACTTACGCCAGCACCTCGAACACCCGCACCACCGGCTCCTGACGCAGGAGCTGGAAGATGCGCACCTGTGCCTCCGCCAACGCTCGCGACTCGACTCCTCGTTCCATCGCGTCGCGCGACGTCCACCGGGACAGGGCTGCGCCCTCGACCAGGCCGCCCGCGTTCTTGTCGGTGCTCATGATGAGCTCGATGCCCAGGCAGCCCTCCGCGGCCTCGAACGCCGCCTTCACGTCGTCGAGGAACAGGCCGCGCATCTCCTCGACGTCCGCCGGGTCGATGGCGCTCTGGAACAGTCGCAGCACCGGTGCGTCTCCCATCACGGCCTCCACGTCGCTTTGCTGAACATGCCGGCCAGCTCGTCACTCGTGTGCAGCACCATCGAGCGCCGGTCGAGCTCGGCCGCCATGCGTTCGCCCATGCCCGGGTACTTGAGCGTGACCCGGACGGTGTCGGCGGTGACTTCGATGACGTTGTACGACGGCCGCGTGTAGCCGCGCAGCCGGTACGACGAGACCGTGCCGGAGTTGACCAGCAGGATGCCGTTGAGCAGCCACACGTGGGGCACGTGCTTGTGGCCGGCCAGCACCAGGTCACAGCCCGCCTCGGCCAGCAGGGCGATGACGTCGCCCGCGTCCCACACCGTGTTGCGCTCGCGTCCCGTGCCCGGCACCGGCACCAAGTGGTGGTGCAGCACGAAGGCCTTGTAGTCCACCGGCTCGCCCGCGAACTGCTCGCGAATCCATGCGTAGCGCTCGCGCCC
>JAFATL010000044.1 GCA_019243975.1 Actinomycetota bacterium
CCAACCGGAGCCACTGGGAAGCCAACCGCTCGGCCAGCCGCATGCACGTCGGTTCCAACTGACAGGGCTCGTTCACCGGGTGGCGCCGACGCCTCCACCGAGGTAGCTGGCCAGGATGTCGTCGACCGAGAGTTCGTCGCCTTCGCCCGCGAACGCGAGCCGTCCCCGATCGAGCACGCACACGTAGTCGGCCAGCTCGAGCGCCTTGGCGACGTACTGCTCGACGAGGAGGAGTGAGGTTCCCTGCGCGACGAGGCGGGCGAGGAACGCAAGGATCTCGTCGACGACCTTGGGGGCAAGGCCCATCGACACCTCGTCGAGCATCACCAGCCGCGCGTCCTCGGCGTAGGCGCGGCTCAGGGCGAGCATCTGCTGCTCGCCGCCGCTCAGGGTGCCGGCCACCTGGTCGAGGCGCTGGCCGAGTACGGGGAACGCCTCAACCGCGCGGTCGATGCCAGCACCGCGGGAGAACACGCGGAGGTTCTCCCGCACGGTGAGGGCGGGGAACACGCCGCGGCCTTCGGGCACGAGGCAGACGCCACGCGCCCGCCGCTGGTGGGGGGCGAGGGTGGTGACATCGTCGCCATCGAGGACGACCCGGCCACCGGACGGATCGAGCAACCCGGCGGCAACGCGCAGCAACGTCGTCTTGCCCGAGCCGTTGGGGCCCAGGAGGGCGACGACCGTGCCGTCGGGCACCCGAAGGGTGACGTCACGCAACACCGTCGCACCCGAGTAGCCGGCGGTGATCCGTTCGAGCTGCAACATCAGCGCCCTACCCCCGACCCCGATTCGGCGCGGGCATGGGCGACCTCGCTCGCCTCGAGCCCCGCCTTTCTGCCGAGGTAGGCGGCAGCCACGGCCGCGCTGGCCCGTGTCTCCTCGCACGTGCCGGCAAAGATGAGCTCGCCGAAGTCGAGTGTGTAGAGGTAGCCGCACACGTCCATGACGAGCGTCATGTCGTGCTCGACCAGAAGGATGGCAAGGCCGTCGTCCGCCATCGCCGTGACGACGCGCCCAAGGCCCTCGGTCTCGGCCGGGTCGAGCCCCGACGAGGGTTCGTCGAGCAGGACCACGCGGTAGTCGGCGGCGTGCACGCGAGCGAGCTCGACGAGGCGGCGCTGGCCGACGCTCAGCGACCCGACCAGCCGGTGCTCGACGTCGGTGATGCCGCACACCTCGAGGGCACGGTCGACAGCAGCCTCCCGCCGGGACACGTCGGCCCGCCGACCTACGAGCTGCCGCCACGGGTTGGCGCCGGCGGCGCGCGCCTCGGGGCCGAGGGCAACGTTCTCGCGGACGGTGAGCGACGCGCACAGCTGGGTGCGCTGGAACGTTTGGCCCAGGCCGAGTTGGGCCCGGGCCGCCGGTCGCCGGGCCGACACGTCGATGTCGAGGAGGCGCACACGGCCCGCGCTGGGACGAACCGTGCCGCTGACCGCGGCGAAGGTGGTGGACTTGCCCGCACCGTTGGGGCCGATGAGCCCGGTGACGCGGCCGAGCGGCGCGTCGAGCGAGAGGTTGTTCACGGCCACGTGGCCACCGAACCGCACGGTGAGGCCCTCGACCTCGAGGCCGCTCACGTCGTCGCCCCCGCCTCGACCAGGCGGGCCCGCACGGGACCGCGGGCGAGTCGGTCGACCGCGCCGGGGGCGCGCACTCGGATGTGCGTGCCAACGACCACGGCGACGGTGGCCACGCCGAACAGCAGCGCCTGGTGGCGGACGAACGCGTCGGGCAGGTAGGCGGGCGCCACCGCCAACGCGGCCGCGGCGATGACCGCAGACGGCACCAGCGCCCGCCCGGCGACAGCCAGCACCACGACGTACAGCAGGGAGTTGAACGATCCGAAGCCCTGCCCACTGACGCTGCCGCTGCTCGCGGCGAACAGCGCACCGGCGATGCCGGCGAGGAACGCGGCCGCCGCGAACACCACCACGCGCGTGACGTTGACCGACAGGCCGTTGGCGGTCAACGCCTCGGGCGACTCGGCCAACCCGCGCAACAGGCGACCCAGCCGGGTGCGGGTGATCACCACCACGAGGGCACACGCCGCCGCGGCGACACCGGCCACGACGAAGAACAGCGCGGTGTCACCGTGCGCGAACGAGGGTCGGGGCGCCTGACGGAACCCGACACCGCCGAACATGGCGCCCGTCGGGTAGACCACCCGCTCCATCAAGATGGCGAAGCCGAACGTGGCCAGCGCCAGGTGCACCCCGCTC
>JAFATL010000071.1 GCA_019243975.1 Actinomycetota bacterium
CATGAGCGACGTGCTCACGTCGATGGGCGTCGACGTCGAGCGCACCGAGGAGCACACCATCGCGGTCTACCGGCCCGCCGACTACACGCCGGAGGCGCCCTACGAGCTGGTGGAGCAGATGCGGGCGTCGATCGTCGTGCTGGGCCCGATGCTGGCCGCCTGTGGGCGGGCGCGGGTGGCCATGCCGGGCGGCGACGACTTCGGTTCGCGCCCGATCGACATCCACCTGAAGGGCCTCGAGGCGATGGGCGCGCAGTTCGAGTTCGCCCACGGCTACATCGAGGCGCGGGCCGACCGCCTGCTGGGCACGCGCATCCTGCTCGAGTTCCCCAGCGTCACTGCCACCGAGAACCTGCTCATGGCGGCGGTGCTGGCCAAGGGCTCGACGCTCATCGAGAACGCGGCGCGCGAGCCGGAGATCGCGGACCTGGCCGCCTTCCTCAACCGCATGGGTGGGCGCATCCTCGGCGCCGGCAGCTCCACCATCGAGATCGAGGGCGTCGACGAGCTGGCGCCCGTTGATCACGACGTCGTGGCCGATCGAGTCGAGGCGGCCACCTTCCTCACCGCCGTCGCCCTGGCGGGAGGGGAGATCACCATCGAAGGGGCGCGCGCCGACCACATGGACATGCCGATCCAGAAGCTCGGCGACATGGGCGTGCGCATCTCGCCCACCTCGACCGGTTTGTGGGCGTCGTGCCAGAGCCGGTTGCACTCGATCGACGTATCGACGCTGCCGTACCCGGGCGTGGCGACGGACTACAAGCCGCTGTTCGTCACCCTGTTGTCGGTGGCCGACGGCGTCGGGATCGTCACCGAGAACATCTACGGCGCCAACCGGTTCGCCTACGTGGCCGAGCTCGGCCGCATGGGGGCCGACATCCGCACCGAGGGCCACCACGCCATCGTGCGGGGCGTGCCACGGCTCTCCGGGGCCCCCGTGAAGGCCCCCGACATCCGGGCCGGGGCCGCCCTGGTCCTGGCCGGACTGGTCGCCGAGGGCGAGACGGCCGTGAGTGACGCATTTCACGTCGAGCGGGGCTACGAGCACTTCGCCGACAAACTCCAGGCCTTGGGCGCCGACGTCCACCGGGAACGCAGCGTCTGACCGCTGGTCCCGGGAAGGATGGCGGGCACGGAGACGTTGCCCCCTGTGCAAGAATTTGTACGTCCAATCCCAGGAGAACCGTGGAAGCCCAGCTGCTCGAAGCCATTGACGCCATCCGCCCGGCCCTGCAGGTCGACGGCGGTGACATGCGCGTCATCGAGTTCGACGAGGCCACCGGCCGCGTCGACATCGAGCTCATGGGCGCATGCGGGGGCTGCCCGATGTCGAGCATGACCCTCAAGGCGGGCATCGAGCGCATCCTGCGCGACCGGGTGCCCGGCATCACCGAGGTGCGCGCCAAGGGCATCGACTTCGACGTCCTGGAAGAGGCGTACTGACCCGTCGGGATCCCGACGAGCTGGTCGCCGCGGCAACCGGGGGTGACCGCACCGCCGTCGCCCGGCTGATATCGCTCGTCGAACGGGGCGGTGAATTGGCGGCCGACGTCGCGCGCCGCATCCACCCATTGGGCGGCAACGCCTACACCGTTGGCATCACGGGCGCGCCCGGGGCGGGCAAGTCCACCCTGACCGACGGCCTCATCCGGGAGGTGCGGTCGCAGGGCAGCGAGGTGGGCGTGCTCGCCATCGACCCGTCGTCCGCGTTCACCGGCGGCGCGTTCCTCGCCGACCGGGTGCGGATGCAGGACCACGCCACCGACCCCGGCGTGTTCATCCGCTCGATGGCAACGCGCGGTCATCTCGGCGGCCTGTCGCTGGCAACCCCGCAAGCCATCCGCGTGCTCGACGCCGCCGGCCTGCCCATCGTGTTCGTCGAGACCGTCGGCGTGGGCCAGATGGAGATCGAGATCGCGTCGGCCGCCGACACGACCGTGGTGGTGATGAACCCGGGCGCGGGCGACGCCATGCAGGCCAACAAGGCGGGCCTGCTCGAGGTGGCCGACATCTTCGCCATCAACAAGGCCGACCGGCCCGGCGTGCAGGAGCTCGAGCGCGACCTCAACACCATGCTCGACCTCAACATGCACATGGGCGAGTGGCGCCCGCCGATCGTGCGCACGGTCGCGTCGAAGTGCGAGGGCGTCGCCGAGCTGTGGGAGACGGTCGGCAAGCACCGTGCGTTCCTCGAGGAGCACGGCGAGCTCCAGAAGCGCCGGGCGGCCCGGGTCAGCGACGAGATCCGCGAGATCGTGGCCCGCCGGGTCGAGCAGGACGCGTACGCGCGGTGCCGGGGCGACGCCTTCGACGGGTTGCGCGACCAGGTGCTGGCGCGGGAGCTCGACCCCTACGCGGCGGCCGAGCGTCTGCTTGACTCGTCCAATGGCTGAACCCGAGTTCGTCCACGTCGAGCGCGCCCCCGACGGCGTCGCCGTCGTGCGCCTTGACCGCCCCAAGATGAACGCGCTGTCCGTCGAGCTGCTCACCGAGCTCGGCGACGCGGCCGAGGCGCTCGTGAAGGACCCGCCCGGCGCCGTGGTGGTGTGGGGCGGCGAGCGGGTGTTCGCGGCGGGCGCCGACATCGCCCAGTTCGGCGGCCCCGAGGAGGCCGTGCGCATCGGCGCCGTGTTCCGCCGGGCGTTCGACACCATCGCCGCCATCCCGCGCGTCACGATCGCCGCGATCGCCGGTTACGCGTTAGGCGGGGGGTGCGAGCTGGCGCTGGCCTGCGACCTGCGTGTGGTGGCCGACACCGCCAAGCTGGGCCAACCCGAGATCCTGCTTGGCATCATCCCGGGGGCCGGCGGCACCCAGCGCCTGCCTCGGCTCATCGGAGCGTCCCGGGCCAAGGACCTGGTGCTGACCGGGCGCCAGGTGAATGCCGAAGAGGCGCTTCGTATCGGTTTGGCCGACAAGGTCGTGCCCGCAGCCGAACTTTTCGAGGCTGCCCGTTCGATGGCTGCGCAGTTCGCGGCAGGGCCGGTGCAGGCCCACGCCATGGCCAAGCAGGCGATCGACGCCGGCCTCGACGGCACACTGCCCGACGGGCTCGACCTGGAAGCGCGCTTGTTCGCCGACGTGTTCGCCACCGAGGATGCGGGCACCGGCGTGAAGTCGTTCCTCGAAGAGGGACCGGGGAAAGCGCGCTTCTCGGGTCGATAGGGTTTCGGTTGTGGAACCCAAGCAGACACTGAGCATCGACGAGATCGACCTCTCCGACATCGAGTTCTGGCGCCGCCCCTGGGACGAACGCGAAGGCGCGTTCCAGCTGCTGCGCAAGGAGCGCCCGCTGGCGTTCATGAAGGAGCCGGAGATCCCGGTCGACTGGATGACCCAGGGCCCCGGTTACTACGCGGTCACCAAGCACCAGCACATCGTGGAGATGAGCCGGCAGCCCGAGTTGTTCTGCTCGGGCAAGGGCGCCACGTCGCCGATCGACATGCCCGACATGTTCAACGAGTTCTTCGGCTCGATGATCAACATGGACGACCCGCGCCACGCCCGCCTGCGCAAGATCGTGTCAGCCGGCTTCACGCCGCGCATGCTCAAGCAGGTCGAGGATTCGGTGCAGACAGCGGCCACCGAGATCGTCGACCGCGTGATCGACCAGGGCGAGTGCGACTTCGTGGTCGACGTGGCGGCCCGCCTTCCGCTCAAGATCATCTGCGACATGATGGGCATCCCCGAGAGCGAGTACGACGGGATCTTCCACCGCACCAACATCATCCTCAGCCAGGGCGATCCGGAGTACATCCCCGAGCAGGACGACCCCGGCATGGTGGTCACTGCGCTGCTGACCGCGGGTCAGGAGCTGTCGCAGCTCGTGAAGGAGCTCGGCGAGGAACGGCGCAAGAACCCGACCGACGACCTCACCTCCGCGCTGGTCAACGCAGAGGTCGACGGCGAGCGTCTCACCGACGAGGAGCTCGGCTCGTTCTTCGTGCTGCTCGTCGTGGCCGGCAACGAGACGACGCGCAACGCCATCAGCCACGGGCTGTTGTTGCTCACCGAGCACGAGGAGCAGCGCCGTGCGTTGGTCAACGACTTCGAGGCGCTGGCGCCGTCGGCCGTCGAGGAGATCGTGCGCTGGGCGTCGCCGGTGATCTTCATGCGCCGCACGGTCACCCAAGACACGGTGTTCGACGGGCACCAGTTCAAGGAGAACGACAAGTGCCTGCTCTTCTACGCGTCGGGTAACCGCGACGAGGACGTGTTCGACGACCCGTTCACCTTCGACATCCGTCGCGATCCGAACCCGCACGTCGGCTTCGGTGGTCCTGGCCCGCACTTCTGCCTGGGCGCCCACCTGGCCCGCCGGGAGATCACGGTGATGTGGCGTGAGCTGTTGACACGCGTTCCCAACATCCGGGCGACCGGCGAGCCCGACCGGCTCCTGTCGAGCTTCATCAACGGCATCAAGCACCTTCCCGCATCGCTCAACTGACCGCGAAACGCTCGCGTGCGGCCGCTGGTCGACCCGTCGTAAGCGCTACGTCGTCTTGTCGAAGGCGACGAGGAACTCGATGTCGCAGTTGGAGACGCTGCCGAGGGCGTTGTTGGGGTTCTGGATGTTGTAGTCCTCGAACTTCACCGGGATCGTGCCGTTGACGGCGATGCGGCCGGCCTGGCGGAGGGCTTGGAGGGTGAATGACACCGACCGGGTGACGCCGTGGATGGTGAAGGATCCGGTGACGGGCACGCTGATGATCTGGCCGTCGGGCGGGATCTGGGCCAAGGCGATGGGCTGCGTGAGGTCAAAGTGCGACGTCGGGTACTTGTCGACCTCGAGCATCTGGCGGTACTTCGAGTCGTGCTCGCAGTGGCACGTCACGGTCTGCATGTTGACGACGATGTGAGTGGCCGTGACGGTGAGGTCGGTGATTTCCATGCCCCCGGTGACGTCGGGCGTCGCCCCGACAACGCGGCTGGTCTGGCCCATCACCGTGTCGTCGACGCCGTACCGGGCCTGGGTGTTGTGCCCCACCTTCCAGGTGCCGGTGAGGATGCCCGCCACCCGCTGCGTGTTGGCCAAGGTCGACGCCCGGGTCGCCCCCGGGACCGTGGTGGCCGGACCGCCGGCCACCGCGACCGTCGTGCTCGTGGCGACGACGGGGGCATCAGCAGCCGCGGTCGACGCCCCGGTGCCGGAAGTGGGCGACGGGCCGAGGTCGGCGAAGGTGAGCGCCCGGGGATTGGTCGAGGTGATCGACTGCAGGTACACGAACGGCCCGCCGACCACGAGCACCCCGACGAGGGCGGGCACGCCGACCAGCCAGGTCATGGGCCGCCGGATGGCCGCCCGGGTCAAGCCGCGCGCGATGACGTCCGTCTGCAGCACGTATCTGGCGCCCACCAGCACGCCCACGATGAAGAGGCCGGCCACCCC
>JAFATL010000087.1 GCA_019243975.1 Actinomycetota bacterium
ATACGGGAGGTTCCGGTAGCGCTCGTCGACGTCCAGCCCGTAGCCCACGACGAACCGGGCGGGGATGCGAAACCCCACGTAGCGGAGGTCGGGGTCGTCCCGCTGCAGGCCCTCCTTCACCAGGAGAGCACACACCTCGAGGCTGGCGGGTTGGCGGGCCAGGAGGTTCCGTCGCAGGTAGGCGAGGGTCAGGCCGCTGTCGATGATGTCCTCGACCACGATCACATGGCGGTCGGTGAGGTCGAGGTCGAGGTCCTTGACGATGCGGACGATGCCGCTGGTCTTGGTAGCGCTGCCGTAGGACGCAACGGCCATGAAGTCGAACTCGACGGGCAGGCGGATCGAGCGAGCCAGGTCGCTCATGAACACGAACGCACCTTTGAGGACGCCGACCAGCAGGGGCGGCCGTCCGCTGTAGTCGGCGGTGATCTGCTCGCCCAACTCGGCGATGCGGGCGCGCAGCTGTGCTTCCGAGACCACCACCTCACCGAGGTTCGTGTCGCCGCCCATGCCGGCGCGGACCCTAGTTGGTCTGCTCGAGGACGAGGCGGCCGCCCGAGCGGCGGACGCGCGCCCCGCCGCCGACGTCGCACCCGGTGGCGTCGAGGCGGGCCACACCGAGCACGCGCTCCACCGTCGCCGCGTCGGGCGGGTAGGGGGAGGCCTGCTGCAGCCACCGACGAACGGCCCGGCGGGCCAACGCCGGCGGCGCGGCCGCCAGCGCCTTGGCGTCGGTGACGTCGATGGCCGCCGCGAGTGAGTCGAGCAACGCCGCCTCCTCGCCCAGCAGCGCGCCTTGGCGCACGAGCACGGGCACGACGTCGCGCTCCGCAATCGAGGCCAGCAGCGGCAGCAGCTCGTGACGCACCCGGTTGCGCCGGTACCGGCGGTCGGCGTTGGTGGGGTCGTCGACCGGCTTCAACTCGAGCGCGTCGCACAGCGCGCGCGTCTCGGAGCGGCGAATGCGCAGCAGCGGATGCCGGCCGTCGTCGGGCATGCCCGACAGCCCGTCGCGACCCGAACCCCGCAACAGGTTGAGCAGGATGGTCTCGGCCTGATCGTCGGCCGTGTGCCCGGTCAACGCGTCCGGCGGCAGCACGGAACGACGCGCCGCCCGGGCGCGCGCTTCCAGGTTGGGGCCAGGGGCGACCTCAACGCGCGCCGCGCGGAAGGCGGCACCGAAGCGGGCTGCCGCGTCGGCGACGACGTCGGCTTCTCCCGCCGACTCCGCGCGCAAGCCGTGGTCGACGTGCACCGCCGTGACGTCACAGCCGGCGTGGACGGCGAGGACCAACAGCGCCAGCGAGTCGGCCCCGCCGGAAACGGCACACGTCACGGCAGTGCCGGGAGACGGGAAGCGGCAGCGCCCGACCAGGTCGTCAGGAAGGATGGCGGGCACCGGCGGCGGCGCCGCCGTCGCCGAACAAGGACCCACCCCGCGCCAGGGTGAGCAGGTCGGGGACCGACGGCACGCCCAGCTTGCGGGCGATGCGGCGCAGGCTGGCGTAGACGTTCGAGCGGCTCACGCCGAGCACCACGGAGGCGGCGCGCACGGTGTCGTTGCCGCCGACCGTGCGGAGGAGCTCGAGCTGCTTCGGAGAGAGACGACCGAGGTCGATGGCGGGAGCGGCCGGCGCAGCGGGCTCGGGCGCCTCCTTGGCGTGCTCGAGCCGGGTGAGACGGGGGCGGGGCCCGTGGCTTTCCGGCGCCGACTCGGCCTCACCCTTCTCGAGGCGAGCCAGGCTCTCGAGCGCCTCCTGCTGGGCCCGCCGCCGCTTCACCGGCTCGGGATCGCCCTCGAGGGCCTTGCGCACTTCCTCCCGCAGCTCGAGGGTGGAGAAGGGCTTCTGGATGTAGCGCAGGGCGCCCTCGATGCCGCCGCGGATGCGATCCATGTCGCCGCTGCGGGCCGTGAGCATGAGCACGGGCACGTCGGAGATCTCGTGCTCGGACTCGCCCTTGATGCTCGTGAGTACCTCCCACCCGTCGAGCCCCGGCATCATCACGTCGAGGATGACCAGATCGGGCCGCTCCCGGCGAACGATCTCGAGCCCCTCGGGCCCCCCGTCGGCCGTGAGGACGCGATGGCCGTCCCGCTCGAGATTGATGCGGACGATGTCGCGGATATCGGGTTCGTCGTCGACCACCAGAACGGTCGCCATGGCGTGTCCCGAATTTAGCGAGCGGCCGGGGCTGCCTCTCGGACTCTCGCCATCCAGACGTCGGGTTCCCGGATCTCGGCCAGCGTCGGCAGCCACTCCGGCCCTCGCCACGCCTGCTCCAGCAGCGCCGTGCCGCCGTCGGCCTCGACCGCCTCGATGAAGCGCTCGCCCATCTCGTACTGCTTGAGCTTGGCCTCCAGGCCGACCAGCTTCTGCACCAGGCGAGCCACGCCGTTGGTGTTGTTGCGGCGGTCGCGCAGCACCCGGCTGAACCGCTCGGCGCTGGGGATGCGGGCGGCGCCGGCCCGGTCCATGGTGACGTCGCCGTGGCCTTCCAACAGGCTCATGAGGCCCTGCACCTTCAGCAACACGGCGTGCTGCTCGGGACTGGCCAGCAACGCGATCAGCCCGCCCTCGTCGAGCGGGTTGCGCCCGGCGCGCAGCTCGTCGACGGCGCGGCGCAACGCGTCGAGCAGGCGCTTGGGGTCGGGGTCGACCGACTGCAACGTGCCCTCGACCAACGAACGGAAGTGGTCGCGCATCCACGGGATGCCGGTGAACTGCGCCCGGTGGGTGACCTCGTGCAACGCCAGCCACAGGCGGAACTCGCGCGGCGGGAACGCAAAACGCTTCTCCAAGGCAAGGACGTTGGGGCCGACGTAATAGACGATGTCCTGCTCTTCGGGCTTCTCGTCCTCGACGAGCAGCAGGTCGTACTGCCCGAGCACGCGCGTCGACATCCAGCCGAGCAACGTGCCCAACTCGGCACCGGCGAGGGCGCGCATCGGTGCGATCGGCGCGCCCGCCAGCCGAGAGCCGAGCTTGTCGGTGACGGGGCGCAGCAGGCGCTGGAACGACGCGATGTTGGCGCGCACCCAACCGGCGCGGTCAGTGACCCGCGCGCGTGCGGGGCCGGCGAGCGAGCGCAGCCCCGTCTCGGCCTCGACCAGCTCTTCCGCTTCGGCCGTCAGCTCGTCGAAGTCGGGCTGCAGCGAGGCGTAGTGGTACGAGTCCGCAAACGGCTCACGGCCCGCCACCCGGACCGCCACCCGCTCGGCCAGGTCCCAGGCGATCGGGTCGGACATTGGCGTTACCTGCGCGGGTACTTGGCGGATGTCACCTTCACGAGATACCCGCCAACGAGGGCAACGATGCCGATCACGCCTGCGGCGATCAGCGGGAACGCCACCCAGTAGTGCCACACCTTGGCCGCGAAGATCATGCGGCCGATGGTAGCGAGCGCCCCGCCGCTACCGACAACCACGGGTCAGGCGATTTTCTTGCCGCGGGTCCGCGGCACCGCCATGGGCTCGTGCAAGTAACAGAACTTGCCCCGGTTGTAGATCGACAATCGCGTGCCGCAGCCGGATTCCTTGCACACCCTGCCCTTGCCGAACGACCGCGACGGACGGCCGTCACCAGCGAATGGGGTGCCCTGGATGCTGCGCTCAGAGCCCTCGGTCATGCCGGGGGCAACCCGAGCTACAGGTTGGGTATTCCGCCCTTGGGCCCGAGGGGGTCGTGACTTTGGGCACCGAGGAACCCGCCGGGCGGCTCCTGCCGCAGGGCCTCGGCGATGCGCACCTTGAGCGAATCGGGCGCCTGCTCGCGGCATTTCTGGGCGATCAGCTGGCGGAGCTCAGCCTCGAAGTCGAACGCCTCGAAGCACGGGAGGCACTGTTCCAAGTGCTCCTGGATGTGGGCCCTCCGCTCGGGCGTGAGCTCGCCGTCGAGGAAGTGGTACATCGTGTGGACGGCGTCGGAACAGTCGACGTCGTCGCCCAACGGCCCGCTTACCATCGGCCTTCAAGAGTAGTCATTCCGGCAGTTCCAAGCGTTGTCCGGGCTGGCTCATCCAGCGTCTCCGACGAGCCCTCGTTCGAGCCCGAATTCGAACAACCCCTTCTGCAGCGCCTTTCTTCCGCGGTGGAGGCGGCTCATGACGGTTCCGATGGGAATGTCGAGGATCTCGGCGATCTCCTTGTAGGAGAAGCCCTCCACATCGGCCAGCAGCACCGCCATGCGGAACTGCTCGGGCAGCGCCTCCAGCGCCTCCTTCACCTCGTCGTCGGTGAAGAGGTCGAGCACCTCCTCCTCGGCGCTGCGGCCGGCGGCCGCCGCCTCCAGCCCACCCAGGCGCCGGTAGAGGTACAGGTCCTCCACCTCGTCCAGCTCGCTCTCGTCGGGACGGCGCTTCTTCGACCGGTACGAGTTGATGAACGTGTTGGTGAGAATGCGATAGAGCCAGGCCTTGAGGTTGGTGCCCTCCTGGAACGTGCCGAAGGCGCGGTAGGCCTTCAGATACGTCTCCTGCACCAGGTCCTCGGCGTCGGCGTTGTTGCGCGTCATGCGCATGGCCGCTGTGTACAGCGACGGCATGAACTCCATCGCCTGTCGCTCGAAATCGGCCTGGTCAGCCACGCGAGCACACTACCCGGAGGCTTGTACGATCCCCTCCGAGTTCAGAGAGAAGAGAGACGATGCCTGTTTCGGTTGGTGACAAGGTCCCCGACGTCGGTCTGCACGTGATGAGCGCCGAGGGCGCCCCGCAGCCGGTGCAGTCGGGCGAAGTGCTCGGCAAGGGCAAGGTCGTGCTGTTCGCAGTGCCGGGCGCGTTCACGCCCGGGTGCTCGAAGATCCACCTGCCTGGCTACATCGCGAACGGCGCCCAGCTGAAGGCGAAGGGCGTCGACACCATCGCCTGCGTCGCCGTCAACGACCCGTGGGTGATGGACGCGTGGGCCAAGCAGCAAGGTGCGGGCGACATCGTGATGCTCGCCGACGGGTCGGGCGAGTTCACGCGCGCCATGGGCCTCGAGTTCGACGGCTCGGGCTTCGGGCTCGGCAAGCGCTCGCAGCGCTACGCCGCCGTCATCGAGGACGGCACCATCACCTCGCTCGAGGTCGAGCCCAAGTCGGGCGTCGACGTCAGCTCCTGCGAGTCGATGCTCGAGAAGGTCTGACTCAGCCGATCACGCCATCGGCGCGCAACGCGTCGATCTGCGACTGATCACAACCGATCTCGCGCAGCACCTCGTCGGCGTGCTCGCCGATCCGTGGCGCGGCCGGCGTCGGGTCGATGGCTTGGCCGTCGAACAGCGGGGCGGGACGGGGTTGATGCACGGCGCCCAGCACCGCGTGCTCGAAGGCGCGCACGGTGTTCGACGCCAGCACCTGCTCGTTGGTCGCCACCTCGTCGAGCTGGAGCACGGGCGCCACGGGAACATCGGCGGCGCGCAAGCGCTTCACGACTTCGTCGGTCCGCATCGACGCCAGGGCGGCGCGCACCTTGCGCATGACATCGGCGCCACCCTTCATGCGCTCGGCCGTGTCCTGCATGGCCGCGTCGCCCTCGTCGTCGAGGATGGCCGCGGTGAGGCCCGCCCACTGTGCGCCGGTGAGCGTCACCAGCACCACGTGGCCGTCGGCTGTCGGCGTCACACGGAAGCTGCGGCTGGTGGGCGGCAGCACCACCTGCGGTTCGTCGACGGTGTGGTCCATCATCCCGTCGGGCCACAGGAAGGCGATGGCGGCGTCGAGCATCGACACGTCGATGCGTGCGCCTTCGCCCGTCTTCTCGCGCCGGAACAGCGCGGCGGTGACCGCTTGCGCCAGCTGCAACGCGGTGGCCTTGTCGATGACGCCGTGGCGCACCATCGACGGCTCGCTGGTGCCGGCCGACTGGATGGCCACGAACCCCGACAGCGCCTGCACCACGTGGTCGTACGCCGGCGCGTCGGCGAGCGGCCCAGTCGAACCGAACCCGCTGATCGACGCGTAGACGATGCGCGGGTTGGCCTGCATGACCACGTCGGGCCCGAGACCCAACCGCTCGATGACGCCGGGCCGGAAGTTCTGGGCGAACACGTCAGCGCCATCGACCAGGCGCAGCACGATGTCGCGACCAGCGGGCTTCGAGAGGTCGATGGCGATGGAACGCTTCCCCCGGTTGTTGTTGGCGAAGTAGGCGCTCATGCCCTCGTGGCCACTGCCAACCGTGCGGATCGGGTCGCCGCCAAGTGCCTCGATCTTCACCACGTCGGCGCCCTGGTCGGCCAACACCATGGTCGCCATCGGGCCCGACATGTTGGTGGTGAGATCGACCACCCGGATGCCGCCCAGCGGCCGAATTGCGTCGGTCATCCCGTGATCATGCCGCGCGAGGCCGCGGCGGGGATGGGGACGCCGCCGCACTGTCCGAAGCCGCGGCGGGGCTGGGGACCCCGCCGCACCGCGGAGCAGCGATCAGCTGCGGGGTTGGAACTCCCGCCGACGTGCGAGCCCCGCGGCGGGGATGGGGACCCCGCCGCACCGCGGAGCAGCGATCAGCTGCGGAGCCATAGGTAGAGAGCCCGAGAGGAGAATCGAACTCCTGACCTACGCATTACGAGTGCGTTGCTCTGCCGTCTGAGCTACTCGGGCGGGACCGCTGATTATTGCCGCTGGCTCTCGGACAGGCGAACGAGCATCGCCTGCAGGAGCAATGTCTCGTTGGGGTTGTTGAGCAACGCCTCCCGCGTTTTGCGGATGGCGTCGAGCGACATTGCCGATGCCGGACCATCGGAGCCGGTGGCCAGTCGGTCCCGGTAGCTGCGGGACAGCACGGCCAGGCCGGCGCGCAGCTCGTCCATGCGCGCGCGGCGCTGCTCCCGGCGGTGGCGGTCCTCCAGGTCCTTCTTGCGCACCCGCCCGCCCTGCTCCTTGGCCTGGGCATCGAGGCGCTCGACCTCGGCGGCCTGACGCACCTTCACCGGCTCCAGCACGCCCTCGATCGACGCCATGAGGTCGTCGGCCAGGGCAGCCACGGTGGCGCCGTGACCGTCGAGCCGCGTGGGCACCGCCGCCCACAGCTCCTGGCGCCCGGCAAAGCCGGCGTCGGCCACCAGCAACCGGGCTCGCGCGATGTTGCCGTTCGACGCGGTCGCCACCCGTTGGGCGACGTCAGGGGCGACGCCGTCGCGAACCAGCACCGCGGCGACCGACTCGTCGGACACCGCCCCGAACTCGATCACCACGCACCGGCTGGCGATCGTGACGAGCTCCGGCGGCAGGTAGTCGGCGAGGATCACGAACACGGTCGACGCCGACGGCTCCTCGATCGTCTTGAGCAGCGCGGGGGCAGCCCGGTCGACCAGGTGGAAATCGGTGAGCACCAGCACCTTGCGGTCGCCCTCGACGGGACTGCGCGCCGCCAAGCGGGCGATCTCGCGCGCCTCGTCGACCAGAATCGCCGCGCCCGTGCGCTCCACCATCACGACGTCGGGGTGCACGCCGGCGAGCACGTGGGCGCAGATCGAACAGTCACCACAGCCGCGGTCGCCACACAACATGGCGGCGGCGAAGGCAGCGGCCGCGGCGCGCTTCCCGCTGCCGGGCGGCCCGACCAGCAGGTAGGCGTGGACTGGGTGCGCGGCGGCGGCGCGCAGCTGGGCGACGGCCCGGTCCTGGCCGACCACCGCGTCGAAGGGGTCAGCCACCGAGTCGTTCCTCGTATGCGTGCAGCACCCGGGCAGCCACCGCGTCGACACTACCGAGGCCGTCGACGACCACCCACCGGTCGGGCTCGGCCCGGGCCAACTCGGCGAAGCCCTTCGCCACGCGGTCGTGGAACCCGTCGTCCTCGTCCTCCATGCGGTCGCGCCGGCCGCCCTCCTGGCCGCGCCGGGCCCGCGCCTCGTCGGCCGGCACGTCGAGCAGCACCACCAGGTCGGGCCACAGCCCGCCGCTGG
>JAFATL010000244.1 GCA_019243975.1 Actinomycetota bacterium
GCGGCCGTCACCTGGACGCCGACCAACCTCGACCAGATCATCGCCCGCACCGGCCTGCGCCCCGGCCGCGTCGCCGTGGCCCTCGCCCACCTCGAGGAGTCGGGCTGGCTCCTGGCCAGCGGTGGCTGGTGGGAACGCAAGGCCCCCACGCGTTCGTAGGGATCATCGGAATATCGGCGCATGGTCGGTACGGTCTGGCTGTGGACTGGCAGCTGGACCGGTTCGCCCAGTCGCTCACGACCGTCGCACCCGCCACCGTCGTGGCGTACCAGGGCGACATGGCCGCCTTCGTGGATTGGGCCGAGCGCGGCGGCGTCGAGGACCCGACCGGCGTCGACCGCCTGCTGCTGCGCCGCTACCTCGCCTACCTCTCGACGCGCCGGTACGCCCGCCGCACGATCGCCCGCAAGGCGGCCGCCCTCCGCCGCTACTTCCGCTGGCTGGCCCGCACCGGCGCCGTCCCGGTCGACCCGTCGTTGCGGCTGTCGGCCCCGGCCGGCGACGCTCGCCTGCCCGAGGTCCTGAGCCGATCCGACCTGGAGACGCTGCTCGATTCACCACCGTCCGTGGTCGACGACGACACCCCATCGCGACGCATGCGCGACGATGCCGTGCTCGAGCTCCTCTACGGCAGCGGCCTGCGCGTGGCCGAGCTGTGCGGCCTCAACCTCGGCGACGTCGACATCCCGCAACAGCGGTTGACAGTGTGGGGCAAAGGGTCGAAGCAGCGTCAGGTGCCGCTCAGCGAGCCCGCGGTCGAGGCCATCCAAGGGTGGCTGGAGCGAGGTCGCGTCGAGTTTCTCAGGCCGGGTTCACCCCTCGACGCGGTGTTCCTCAACAACCGCGGCAACCGCCTCGGACCACGCGATGTGCGCCGCATCCTCGACCGCCGCGCTGCCAGCCCGACGCATCCGCACGCCCTCCGCCACACCTTCGCCACCCACCTGCTCGACGGGGGTGCCGACCTGCGCGTGGTGCAAGAGCTGCTGGGACACGCCAGTTTGGAAACAACCCAGGTCTACACTCACGTGAGCAAAGAGCGGTTGCTGCAGGTCTACGACACCACGCATCCACGGGCATAGAAGGGCGACGTGGAACCCGAAGACGACGCCACAGTCATTACCAAGCTGTGGACGGACTACAAGGAAACCGGGTCCCGCGAGGCTCGTGACCGGCTGATCGTCCACTACTCGCCGCTGGTGAAGTACGTCGCGGGTCGCGTGTCCGCCGGCCTGCCCCAGAACATCGAACAGGCCGATCTCGTCAGTTACGGGATCTTCGGGCTCATCGACGCCATCGACAAGTTCGACACCGACCGCCAGATCAAGTTCGAGACCTACGCCATCGCCCGCATCAAGGGGGCGATCATCGACGAGCTGCGCGCCATCGACTGGGTACCACGCTCCGTGAGGGCCAAGGCCCGGGCCGTCGAGAAGGCGTACGCCACCCTCGAGGCCCAGCTGCACCGCACGCCCACCGACGCCGAGGTGGCCGACCAGATGCAGATCAGCGTCGGCGAGCTGCAGACGATCTTCAACCAGGTGAGCTTCGTCGGCCTGGTTGCCCTCGACGAGATGCTCTCGGGCGGCGAGCGCGGCGAGTCGTCGACCCTGGGCGACACCCTGCCCGACAAGGGCGAGGGCCCGGTGGCCGCGTTCGAGGTCGAGGAGATGAAGCAGATCCTCGCCAGCGCCATCAACCGGCTGGGCGACCGAGAGAAGATCGTGCTGACGCTCTACTACTACGAGGGTCTCACCCTGGCCGAGATCGGCGAGGTGCTCGGCGTGACGGAAAGCCGGGTGTGCCAGATCCACACCAAGGCCGTCCTCCAGCTGCGCTCGAAGCTTTCCGACGCAGAAGCCGCAACTGCGTAAGTAACCCTTTCGGCGCGGCGCGCCGGCCGGTACCCTCCGTCTAGTTCGCTCGCTTCCCCCTGAGCAGACATTTGCTGTCAGGGGGTCGCCATGCGCCGAGGCGCGTTGGTCCTGGCCTTCGTCGCGCTCGTGGCCGGAGCGCCTCTCGTCACCGCCCCTCCGACGCGGGCCGACTCGCAGGTGGCGGTCACCTACGAGCCGCCGGTGCAAGGCGTCGTGGTCGACCCGTTCAACATGCCGGCGTCGCCCTACGCGGCAGGCGACCGCGGGCTCGACTACGCGACGACCGACGGCTCGCCCGTGCACGCGTCAGCGCCCGGGCAGGTCGTGTTCGCCGGGCAGGTGGGCGGCACGCTGCACGTCGTCGTCTTGCATGCCGACGGAATTCGCACCAG